>NZ_JANEWL010000150.1:0-6712 GCF_028069815.1 Citrobacter sp. Awk 2 | reverse complement strand
ATTTCATCATATTACTTACCCATCTTTTTCTGGCGTCTTTATTTTCTACACCCGGCGTATGTTAATGGTTTCTATTGGTTATTACAGGTGAGTTGACTATCCGGTTATCAATGACCTTCTCGCGGCCATCTAACCATTAATGGAATGATTACTATGAAGAAATTACTTGGTATTGCTGTTTCACTGATCCTTTTATCGGGCCCCGTTTTTGCGACTCCGGCTCCAGAGTGTGTGAAGGTGGACAAAGCACAAATCGAAGCGCTATTCGACAAGTGGAATGAATCACTGAAAACGGGTAATGCGAAGACGGTCTCCGAAAATTATCTTAGTGATGCCGTATTACTTCCCACAGTATCGAATAAAGCCCGTTTAACAGATGCTGAACGTGAGGATTATTTTGAACATTTCCTGGCGAAGAAACCTACCGGGAAAATTGACAGTCGAACTATTCGCCTTGGCTGTAATAAGGCGATTGATGCTGGTACTTATACCTTCACCTTCGCAGATAAATCGACCGTTTCGGCCCGTTATACGTTTACTTACGCGTGGGATGGGAAGGCGTGGAAAATTTCCACCCACCATTCTTCAGCAATGCCTGAAGGGTAACAGAACAGATACACAGGGGCGGGGATTCACCGCTCCCTGGTGTATTGCGGGCTTGCTTAGCCAGGGCTAACCGATAATGGCAATCCCAAGTCGTTCCATGATTAAAGAGGCCTGGTAGCTATCTATCTTAACACCTTGTAAATCGACGCCCCGAACATCTAAATCACCCAGTTCAGAATTGGTCAGATCGCAATGCGTGAAGTTCGCAGCTCGCCAGTCGAACGATGTAAACTCACCACCAGAGAGATCGGAACCGCTAAATGTTGCGCCGAGTATCTGCGTGCCAATCCAGCGGTTTTCCCACAGCTCACACTTTTCTAACACGACTTTTGAAAAATTGGCGTAGCTCAGGTTGGTGTTGGTGATATATGCGCTGCAGAACCAGGTGCGCGTGGTTATCATATTCATAAAACTTGCGCCGCGAAAATCCGCACCTTGAGCGCGGCATCCACGGATTTCAACACCCAAAGCGCTGACATTCCTGAAGTCTGCCATTGATAAATCACAGCTTTTAAAGATGGCATCCTTCAGGATGGCCCGGCTGAAATGACACCCTTTTTGGCTCTCACGGTCGTAAAACTGACAACCGATAAATTCAGTGCCACTAAGGTCGGTGCCAGAAAAGTCGCAGTTAAAAAACGTGCTGTTTTCAATTTTCGCCCCGGTAAAGCGGTTCCTGTCAATTTTTTCGCCTACTAACGCTAGAGTCATAATGCTAATCCTGTTTTTTTATACAGTATTTGCATCATGGTAAACTGATTACCGTCCTCGCGTCAAACGGCCAACTTATTCGCCGATAGCGTTAGCCTGACGGGCGTACAGGTAGGCGGTTGCTCTGGACACGCCCAGATGCTGCGCTACCGTATCCATGGATTTACGTACGTTCAGTAAACCTTCTTTACGCAATTGTTGAATCAGTACCTTTCTGTCTTCTGTCTTCAGCGCTCGCGCCGTTGTTGCACGTTTAGCCGCAAAGTCATCAATACGCTGGCGAATCACTTCATTACTGCCAGGATCGAGGTGTTCGCTGACAGGTGAGCATTCGGTTTCAGTAAACCGTGCCAGTGCACTCTGCATCCCACGAAATAGCGTCATATCAACATTCAGGCAAAGCGCCGCGACGTATTTGCCTTGTTCGTCCTTGATGCCGATAGAGGTACTTTTTACCGGGCGACCATCCGCAAACTGATTGCTGTAGTTGGCAACGATGTTGGGAAAATCAGCTGATTCGATCCGCGCCAGCCCAAGCTCTGTTGCGGGCTGACCCGGTTTGCGACCGGACAGATTATTGTGTATGGACAAGATCGCATGCTCAGGGTTCTTGAGGTCATGAACCACAACCTCGCAAAACGGAGAGAAGGTGTCGCTCAGTCCTTTGGCGATAATATCAATTTGATTGAGTAGCGAGTTATCGTCGGTTTTTGGCATGCCAGTCTCCTGCAGTGATGCCTGTTGCCATTATGGCGGCCAGTTTACAGCGTCCTGGGGCTTCTTTTCCAGACTGGAACAGGCGCATAGCGATAAGGTATCCGCACCGCAGATACCTTAATGAGATTACCCGGCAAGGAAATCACTGTAGCGGCTGATATCAACATTGCCACCACTGATGATAATGCCGATTTTCTTTCCTCTAAGGTCCGCTTTTCGCGCTCTTGCGGCGGCAAAACCAAGGCAGCCCGTTGGCTCCACGACCATTTTCATTCGCTCCGCGATAAATTTCATTGCGGCAATTAATTCATCATCTGAAACCGTCAGAATATCGTTAACATGCTTCTGGATCAGTGGAAAGGTATGCTGTCCAAGATGTTGGGTTTGCGCGCCATCAGCAATGGTTTTCGGCGTATCGATATGCACAATTTTGCCACTGCGAAACGACTGTTGACCGTCGTTGCCTGCCTCAGGCTCTACACCATAGATAAGACAATCAGGGGACAAGTGTCGCGCGGCCAGTGCGGAACCCGATAGAAGACCGCCACCGCCCAGACAAACAAAAAGGGCATCCAGAGCACCAACTTCTTCAATCAGTTCTTTCGTTGCGGTACCCTGGCCTGCAATAACGTGCGGGTGATCGTAAGGTGGGATCAGCGTCAGTCCTTGTTTTTCTGCCAGATCCCGGCCAATTTTTTCACGATCTTCAGTGTAACGGTCGTACATCACGACATGTCCGCCATATCCTTTCGTGGCAGCAACTTTAGCGGCTGGCGCGTCGTGCGGCATGATAATTGTCGCCGGAATACCCAGCAATTTTGCGGACAGGGCGATTGCCTGAGCATGGTTTCCGGATGAAAAAGCCACGACGCCGGCTGCTCGCTGCTGTGGCGTAAACTGGCGCAGAGCATTCATCGCGCCGCGAAACTTAAATGCTCCCATCCGCTGGAAGTTTTCGCATTTGAAGAAAACATCAGCGCCAAACTCTTCATTCACCGTTCGTGATGTCATAACCGGTGTCTTGTTAGCATAACCTGCGATGCGCTCAGCGGCCGCGGCAACATCGTGGTAATCAGGTAGTGTCATTTCAGTCATTGTTGTTCACCTGTAGCAGTTAAAAGTCACACTTGTTGTGCTAACGCAATGGCTTCAATTTCTACGGCAAAGCCATAATGAAGCTCTGCAACGCCAGCGACAGCACGGGCTGGACGGGAATCACCGACCCATTCGCCGTAGATCCGGTTAAACGTCGGCCACTGGTTAATGTCCGTGACATAGACGCGTACCGATACCAGTTGCTGGCGAGAAACGCCGGCCCCCGCCAGACAAGCATCAACATTTTGTAGAGCCAGTCTGGTCTGTTCTTCAAAAGAAGCATCCGCTTTTCTTTCGCCATTAGTCGTGACAGGTAGCTGTCCGGAAATGAAAACGAATCCCCCGGCAGTCACACTATGTGAGTAATGGCCTGCTGGTGGGAAGCTATCCGTCGTGGTGTTCAGGGTAATATTGGTGGGCATGGTTTAATCTCCAGCTTAAGTAATAATGATTCATTTAGTATAAAATAATACTATTTGTATTATTTTATACACCATCGTCATCCATGCTTCCAGTCTCTTTTTCCGCGACGCTGTCTCTGTAAACGGCGTAAAACGTTCGGCATATCAGCTGAGATATTTGTATGGCATTACGGTGTGTGGCTGTAAGAGCGGATAGAAATGATGAGATCGCAGAAATGTTTTTTTTGCTTTTACGCGTGGTCGGGATCTCAGGTGCAACTCATCATCAACTGTATAAATTGATACGTTATGTATTGATTATGTTGATGTCCGCAATACCCACTTCTGGCGCGAAGTGGGCAGGGGAAAGATCAGAAAGCAGGCGAGGGAAATATTTTATTTGAGCAACTTTGACATTAAATCAGGGAACGCAGGTACATCTGTGGCCAATGAGAACGCAGGGTTAATAGCCTTACGGGCAATCAGCCCGTCAATAAATGCAAACAGAATGATGGTGATCGCTTCCGGGTCAATATCCCGACGAAACTCTCCTGCGGCGATACCTTGCGCAATTATTCCCGCAATGCTTTGCCGCATGATGTTATCACTGGCGATAAACGCTTCCCTGAGCTCCGGGTTGCGTGCCGATTCGGCCATGATTTCTACCCAAAGGTGGTGCGTGACAGGGTAACCGACATCGCTTATGCAAGTAACGACCTGCTTGCAAAGACGATCAAAAAACGATCCGCCACAGGGCTCATTATGGGCAGCCAGGGCAGTGTTTTGCTCTTCCAGAACGATTGCCCGTATAAGCTCATCCTTACTTTTGAAGTAAGTATACATAGCCCCCTGACTGATACCTGCACGCGTGGAAATTTCGCGCACGCTGGTAGCACTGAATCCCTTCTCAGCAAAACAGGCTGCGGCAGCGGTAATAAGCTTATGGTAGGTTTCAGTATTCTTTAGCATATCGACCTTTATCTTTGAATCTATGGTGAAACTTTACCGCGCTTTAAGGCCTGGAACCAGCGATGAGATTTATCGATATCTTGCGTTACTTCATGAGAGGTAATGCACTGAGCATATTCTTGAGGTTTACCATATCCCACGGCAGATGTTCAGCAATGGTAAGCCCGACGGCCTCCGCGTGTACGGTGGCAAGATTAACCAGTTTAAGCACCTCTTCAATAGTCAGTTTACCTTCGGCCACATCGCCAAAATCATGTTCACCTCTGCCTGGTTGGGCGAACAAAACAGAACGGAAAAGTGACGGGTCCAGAACATCCAGATCAATATGAATCGCCAGATATTCGATGTGCTCGCGGGCAATCCACGCCATAACCTCGTTGGCACCGTTTTTGACATCATCAGGGCCAGTCGTCGCAATACTGTGATGGGTCAGATAGTCGCTTTCGTATATCAGTGGATTGTGAATGCCGGCAATCATAATTTTTGACGCAGAAACCTTGTGCGTGACGTGGGCTACTAAATCTTTATCGCCCGTGCCGATCAGCGCGCCAAGAACATGGGCATGCGCATTTGGATACTGTTCAGCCGTCTGCACGTCGGGGTGAGAGTCGATCCAAAGCACGCCCAGCTTATCACCGTATTTATGCAGCAGATGCGCGAAGGGCACCAAAGAAACCAGGCAGTCACCACCTAATACGACAATTGCGTCGGGATCGTGTTTTTCAATACGCGTCGCGGCATCGCTCAACTGTTTAAGAATCTGTGGCTTACCAGTAATGCCATCTATTACAACCAGCGGCTCGCTTTCTGGTAAAGCAACGGGAACATCCTCGACGGGGCCTTTCGCTTCGGGCGAGAGAAAAGACAAGAGAAGTGATCCGAGGTGATAGGGGGGATTGTTGCCTCCCTGCCACTGGGGGAAGGAAAGTCGAAGCGTTTTTTTTGCCATAATTTACCTGCTGTTAGTTTCTAAGGAGGAACGCCAAGGCGTATCCGTGTTGGTCGTCTTGTGAATACGCAATGAATGAACGTTCATTCATTATGAAGGCGGTATAAAGATTATGCAAGAATGATGATAGGCGGGACGGGAATCGTTAAACGGTACTATTTTCATGTGCGTTGTGGAGGGCTTTGCACATGAAGGCGCTTAACGGTCGGTAATGCATCACTAAATCTGGTGTTTTTTAAGCAACGCGCGCAGCTGATGGTACGTCAGTCCAAGCAGTTCGGCGGCCTTTTTCTGGTTGAATTTTGCCTGTTGTAAGCTGGTTTGCAGAAACGTCTTTTCTTGCTGTTGCTGGAATGCGCGGAGATCCAGCGGTAACGTTGCCACTGTAGAGTGGGTTTCCTGCTGCTGAACGTCTGTGGTGTGGCGCTTAAACGGATCTATCACTACCTCGTCCAGTGGATATTCGCTGGTACCATGTCGATATACCGAGCGTTCAACAACGTTTTTCAATTCACGGATATTGCCCGGCCAACGATAGTGGAGAAGTGTTTCTCTGGCTTGTGCGCTAAAACCGGGAAACAGCGGCAATCCAATCTCGCGGCACATTTGAATCGCAAAATGTTCGGCCATCAACATGATGTCGCTTTTACGCTCCCGTAAAGGTGGAAGTTGCACGACATCAAAGGCCAGTCTATCCAACAGGTCTGCGCGGAAAGTACCTTCGCTGACCATTCTCGGTAAGTCGGCATTGGTAGCACAGACAAGTCGTACGTTAACCTGCAGCGGCTGGCTACCGCCTACGCGCTCGAGTTCTCCATACTCAATAACGCGCAGTAATTTCTCCTGTACCAGCATCGGTGCGGTTGCCAGTTCATCAAGAAAAAGTGTGCCACCGTCGGCGCGCTCGAAGCGACCCGGATGGCGTTTTTGCGCCCCGGTAAAAGCGCCAGCTTCGTGGCCGAAGAGTTCGGAATCGAGTAAATTTTCGTTGAGCGCCGCACAATTAAGAGAAATAAACGGTCCTTGCCAGCGCGTGGAAAGGTAGTGCAGACGGTTGGCGATTAACTCTTTTCCCGTGCCACGCTCACCGATAACCAGCACGGGTTTTTCCAGGGGAGCCAGATGGGAGACTTGTTCCAGCACTTCAATGAAGCTGTTTGCTTCTCCCAGAAGAGTATCTTTGTATCCTGCCATGATGAAATTCACCATTTGTTAGTGTTATTCACCAATTTACCCTAATTATCTCATCAGGTAAAATTAGATA
>NZ_JANEWL010000015.1:0-67789 GCF_028069815.1 Citrobacter sp. Awk 2 | reverse complement strand
TTACTATATAAATATGGATGTTGCACCGATGAAATTGTAAGCATTATTATGCACGCGCTTTGTAGCTTATTTTAAAATGGAATGTTGGCATGTTAATTAAACGCAATATTGTGGCGCTATTTGCCTTTTCTTTTATGGCGAGTGCGACAGCCGCGGAATTTTCTATTGGCGGTGGCGCTGTATATAATGAATCTCCTTATCGTGGATATAATGATAATGTTCACGCAGTACCGCTTGTCAGTTATGAAAGTGAATCATTTTATTTTAGGCAAACAACGTTAGGCTATATTTTGTCGAAGAGTAAAAGTAATGAATTTAGTCTTACTGCCTCATACATGCCGCTTGAGTTTGATCCAGGTGATAACGACGATCATGCGATGAAAAAGCTGGATAAGCGCGATGCGACCGCTATGGCGGGCGCCGCGTGGTATCACCATGAGAAATGGGGCAGCGTGAAAGTCTCCGCGGCGGCAGATGTTCTGGACAACAGCAATGGTTGGGTCGGGGAATTGTCGCTGTTCCGCCAAATGCCAATGGGTAAGCTGACGCTGACGCCTGCGATTGGCGTGCTCTACTATGACGAAAACTTCAACGAATATTACTACGGTATATCTGGCAATGAATCCCGCCGTAGCGGGTTATCAAGTTATTCCCCAGGCGATAGCTGGACGCCCTATGTCGGGCTGTCGGCAAAATATGCGTTAACCACTAATCTGACATTGCTGGCAAGCGCCAACTATAGCGTGCTACCGGATGATATTAAGAATAGCCCAATGGTTGATCGCGACGACAGCTTCACCTTGATGTCCGGTCTGACATGGCGTTTCTGATTTAAATACGTGCCTGATGGCGCTTCGCTTATCAGGCCTACCTGGATGGGTGTTGTAGGCCGGATAAGACGCGAAGCGTCGTCATCCGGCACGCTTTCAGCTACTGCTCGTTTACCCAGATACGCATTTCGCCTTCACCACGGTTTGCCCAGCTAAACCACGGAATAAATGTTAATGTCTGCGCCTTGCGGGAAGAGGGGGAGACATCGTAGTGCCACAAGGACTGTTGCGTCGCATCGTTCGCGCTGTGTTTCACGCCTTCAGCTTGAATCAGCATTTTATGGCTGAACAATCCCTTACCCTCAAATACCCTGAATTCACTCTCTTTCGGCAGCCACAGGTTATGTAACTCTTCACCATTGTCGGCTTGCTCCAGGCAATACACCAGCGGTCCACGTTGAACGGCCACTTTACCCGCAACATGACGAACAAGTGGGTTCCCGTACACCCGACGCACTGGCATAGGAAGCGTCAGGCTGAGCGTATCGCCCTCCTGCCAGGTGCGACTGATGTGCAGATACCCTTTGCGAATATCCTGTTCAACCGGCAGACCATTCAGTGTGACCTGTGGTGCGGAGCACCAGTCTGGCAGGCGTAACGCCAGGGTGTGATACACCGGCTGGACTGAATCAATGGTGATTTTTACCTGCTCATGCCACGGATAGTTGCCACTAATGCGTAATTTGAGCGTCCCGTTCTCAACGGGAACCTCCATGCTATTGCCCACATACATATTGATATACAGCGCGTCCTGACGTGGTGTGTAGAGGTAATGACCAATTGAGGTTAAGACGCGGGCGATATTCGGTGGACAGCAGGCGCAACCGAACCAGCGCTGACGAACAGGTTTAACGTGATCATAAATATGATTGAATTTTAACGATTTAGGATGCACTTCCAGCGGGTTAACGTAGAAAAAATGCTTGCCGTCCAGCGCCATGCCACCGAGTACGGTGTTGTACAATGCACGCTCCATGACATCGGCATACTGGCTGTCGGCCTCCATCTCCAGCATCCGGCGGGCGAACATCATCAATCCGATTGAGGCGCAGCTTTCTGCATATACGGAATCGTTGGGGAGATCGTAATCGCTGCTAAATGCTTCACCGCTGCTCTGAGAGCCGATTCCACCCGTAATATACAGCTGGCGCTGGGCCATATTGTTCCACAGACGCAGACAATCCTGACGTTTGCTCTCGTCCTGGCTTAAACGCGCCAGATGCGCAACGCCAGTCATCAGATAGACAAAGCGCACGGCATGACCGATGGCTGTTTGCTGTTCTGAAATCGGTTGATGTGCCTGACTGTAAGGTTTGTCCTTCACCATCCACGCCGGGCCGTATATGTGCCAGTAAGAGGTTTTTCCGCGTTTTTCGTACTCTTCGTCGTAGAAATGAGGCTGTGTGCCGCGCTGCTCAACAAAGTAGTTTACCAACGTCATATAGCGTGGTTGCTGGGTCACTTCGTACAATCGCATGAGTGCCAGTTCAATTTCCGGATGTCCGGGGTAGCCGCGCAGTTGATTTTTTCCGAGCCCAAACACGCTGTCGATATGATCTGCCAGGCGGCAAACGACGTCTAACAGGCGACGTTTTCCCGTGGCCTGGAAGAAGGCGACGCCCGCTTCAATTAAATGACCGGCGCAGTACAGTTCATGGCATTCGGCGAGGTTGGTCCAGCGTTCATCCGGTGCTTTTACCGTAAAGTAAGTATTGAGATAGCCATCTTCACACTGTGCCGCAGCCACCAGTTCAATGACCTCATCAGCGGTTTTCTCGAGCTCGGCATCCGGTTTTTGGCACAGTGACCAGGCGACAGCCTCCAGCCATTTCGCGACGTCGCTATCCTGGAAAACCATGCCGTAAAATTCGCCCTCTTGTTGCCCGGCCGCAATACGGAAGTTTTCTATCGCATGGCTGGGATCGGCTTCGGCGATGCGGTCATTGAGTGCATCCCACTGGTAGGGGATCACCACATCACGCACCAGCTGCTGATATTGTCCGAGGAACGGATCGCTGACCGTGAGCTTATGCAGGTCGACTTCCAGTACGTTCATTTCGTGCTCCTTAAGGCTGTACATGACGCTGACGCAGATCGGTGGAAATACGCGACATCATCGGGTTATTGAGTTTGCAGATGCGGACAGAGAGTGCCAGCAGAAGGTGGAACAGCGCAGGCAGCAGCGTCTCCATGGCAGTAATACCTTGCAATGAACTGGCTGTTTGGTTGTCGGCACCTGGCTGGTAGGCGACAAAAATAAACAACAGGCTGATGATCCCCGCGCTGGAAGCCCAGGCCAGTTTGATGAAAAACAGGTTGAAGGCGAAGTTCATGCCTGATGAACGAACGCCGGTTTTCCACTCGCCGTAATCGTCGGCAAAAGCCATCAGTGAGAAGTGCAACGGAAGTGTGAAGCCCAGAATAATGCCGTTGCCGAGGATCACCGCCAGCCACAATGTCTGATAGGCCGGGCCGGTTGGCAGGAACCACATCATTACCGCCAGCGCGGCCAGTACCAGGTTGGTGTAGTAATAGAGTTTGACGGTATCGATGCGACGGGTTAGCGGACTGACAATCACCGAGCCAAGGATGGACGCGAAGGTGACCATGGTGAAAAACAGCGACGTGTAAGCGGTACTGCCTTTCAGCACGTAGGTAATGAAGTACATGTACCCGCCGCCGCGAATATTGAAAACGTTGATCAGCAGGAATGACATCACCAGCATCAGCAATAGCTGGTCATTTTTACGTAGCCCGCCGATATGTTCGCGCAGGGTAAATTTCCCCATCATCGCCAGCGGCACACGCTCGCGCACCCAGAAGAAACAGCACAGAAACATTACCACCGCGATAGCACACAGTATGCCAACGCCGAACTGATAACCCTGCGCGGCATTGCCCTGACCGAGAGCATCGACCATCCACGGCAGACCTACGGAGACAAGGAATCCAGCTACACCGCACAGCACAAAGCGCCAGGACTGACAGCCGGTGACCTCACTGTGACGGGTTGTCATGGTGTTGATCAGCGCGCAATACGGCACGTTGATGGCGGTGTAGCCGACGGAAAGCAGCAGATAGGTGCCAAACGCCCACGCGATTTTTACGCCCATACTGGCGTCCGGGACGGTAAAGGTCAGTACACCAATGATGCCAATGGGAACTGCGATCCACAGTTGCCATGGGCGAAAGCGCCCCCAACGGCTTTGTGTGCGGTCGGCGAGTATGCCCATAATGGGGTCGGAAATGGCATCAAATACACGCAAAGCGATAAACAGTGTACCGACCAGTGCGGGCGTTAAACCGAACACGTCGGTGTAGAAAAAGGTGAGGAAGTTCATGATCAGGCAGGTAATTACCGTTCCACCCGCATCGCCTAATCCATAACCTATCTTTTCACGCAGAGATAATTTGTCGTCTTGCGCACGTTGCGCTAAATCGCTTGTCGTAATCGGAGCCGAAGTCATAAATAACTCCTGGAGATGATGTTCAGAAAGTATCCCGCTACATTGCGGGTTTTTTAGTGGTAATTTGCAAAGTACGTTATTTATTCTGCACGAAATGTTTAGCGCAACAAGGGAAGGGAAAAGTATAAAAAGATGACAATTCCGACTTCATTATGAAAATGTGATTTTGATCCGGCAGAACATGATTTTATCGTGAATAATCAAAGGTAAAGAGCACGTTAGATAATGTAAAAAGCAGAGGTTTGAATAGTTATGCTCGAATTATCCATGTCTCTTCCGATTAAAGTGCAAAATGGTGGCTTATTTATTTCCCGTGGTGTCGGTAGTCATCCGGCACGGCAATTGCAATCCTGGGAAATAATTTTTGTTGAAAAAGGGACATTAACGATTCGCGAGGGTAATGATCTTTTTCGCGTGAATGCCGGTGAAAGTTTGCTGTTATGGCCGCAACGATTACATATCGGCGTGGGGCAATTTCCAGCCGACCTGAAGTTTTACTGGCTGCACTTTGAGGTGGCGGCAGAAACCGACGCAGCCATACCTGAACCGCTACTCACAATTCCTCAGCATACCCGGGTGAGTGAGCCGCAGTATATTATTTCGCTGTTTCGCCAGTTCTTACGTGAGCAAGAAAATATACATCGCAGTATCGCATTAGAGCTGCTCTTGCTGTTGATTCTGCAGCAAATATCCGCCGCTGCCAGCGAACAGCCCGCTGATAGCCCTGGTAATGCGCTGGCATGGAAGGCCCAGCAAATTATACATACTCAGTTTCATCTGCCGATTTCGGCTTCAGCGCTGGCAAAAGAGCTACATTGTAATGCGGACTATCTGGGGCGTGTATTTCGTGGTGCTTTTCAACTGACATTAACCGAGGCGCTGCATCGTCAACGGGTGAGAGCAGCAGAAAAGCTGCTCATTAGCGATTCACTGTCGTTAACTGAAGTGGCGATGAAATGCGGATTTAATGACGTCGGTTATTTTCGCAAAATCTTTCGTAAGCACACCAGCCTGACACCGGCGGCGTGGAAGCGCCGCTATTGTAAGGAGCATATTAATTCGGCGTAATCGAAGCCTGACAAAATTTAACCGTTTCCCTTGTCCGATCAAGGCAGCATAACCGGGCTCTCTGGCACTCTGTGATTTTCATGCAGATGGAGGGGGCAATGAACGCGTTTATTATGGCGGATGCGGCGAAGTGTATTGGGTGTCGTACCTGTGAAGTTGCCTGTGTCGTCGCGCATCAGGAAAACCAGGATTGTGCGGCCGTCTCCTCTGGAGCATTTGCCCCGCGGATCCGGGTTATCAAAGATGATGCGTTTACCACTGCAGTTGCCTGCCATCAATGCGAAGACGCTCCCTGTGCGAATGTGTGTCCAACTCACGCCATTCGCCGTGAACATGGACATATCTTCGTTGAACAGGCGCGTTGCATTGGTTGTAAAAGCTGTATGCTGGCCTGCCCGTTTGGGGCGATGAATGTCGTCGCGCACACGTCACGGGTGCAGGCGATTAAATGCGATCTGTGCTGGCATCGCGAGACGGGTCCGGCGTGTGTAGAAGCCTGCCCGACCAGCGCGTTGCAGTGCATTGATGCTGTTAGTATTCAGCGGCAGCGTCTGCGGTCACAACCGCTGTAAAGCGAGTCCCGACCTGCACTGAGGTCGGGGTTTTCGTCAGCCTTCAAGCCAGGCGCGTTCTATCTCTTCAGCCAGAATCTTCACGCCAGCCTCGATTTTTTCCGGTTCCGGTACGTAATTCATCCGCATGCACTGATGCGTATGCGGCCAGGGTTTATCCAGCCCTGGGAAGAAATAGTCGCCAGGCACCATCAGGACACCGCGCGCTTTCAGACGCTGATATAACAGCTCGGTGGAAATCGGTAAATCCTTGAACCATAACCACAGGAAAATCGCCCCTTCTGGTTTATGAATCAGGCAGCGATCTTCAGATAAATAGCGGCGAAGAATCGCAATTGTTTCCTGAACGCGCTGGTAATAAAACGGTTTGATAACCGTCTCAGACAGACGCAGAAGGTCGTTGCGCTTGATCATTTCGCACATGATTGCCGGACCCATTCCGCCAGGCGCAAGGCTGATAATGCCGTTCATATTGGTGATGGCGGTGATGATTTTTTCATTAGCAATAATGATGCCGCAGCGAGAGCCCGGTAGCCCCAGCTTGGAAAGGCTCATGCACAGTACAATGTTTGGGTTCCACAGCGGACGCGCTTCGCTAAAAATGATGCCTGGGAATGGGACACCATAGGCGTTATCGATAACCAGCGGAATTCCATGCTGATTGGCCAGCCGGTCCAGCTTCATCAGCTCTTCATCGGTGATCACATTGCCGGTCGGGTTCGTCGGACGTGACACGCAAATCATGCCTGTCTCTTCGCCGATATGCAGGTGTTCAAAGTCAACGTGATACTTAAACTGGCCTTCCGGTAACAGTTCGATGTTTGGGCGTGCTGAAACGAAAAGGTCTTCTTCGAGCCCTGAATCGGCATAACCAATGTATTCCGGTGCCAACGGGAACAACACTTTTCGGGTGGTTCCATCGGCGCGACGTCCGGCGAAGAGGTTGAATAAGTAGAAAAACGCGCTCTGACTGCCATTTGTCAGTGCAATATTTTGTGGTTCGATATCCCAGCCCAGCTTCTCACGTAGTAGTTTCGCCAGCTCAGACAGTAGCTCGGTTTTACCTTGTGGACCGTCATAATTACAAAGCGCATCAGTGGCTTTGCCGTTTTCCAGCATCTCTGCCAGCAGAGACTGGAAGTAATTTTGCATCTCTGGGATTTGTGCCGGATTACCGCCACCGAGCATGATAGCGCCTGGGGTGCGTAAGCCGTCGTTGAGGTCCTCCATCAGGCGTGTGATGCCTGAATGGCGGGTAAATTTGTCGCCAAAAAGTGAGAATGTCATAGCAGGTGGTCTGTCGAACTCAGTATTAAAGTGGCTAACCATAGCGCTACCTATGGCGGGGTGCAAATCAGGCCTACAGAGCCGAATTGATGTTTTGTGCTGCAGATTTTTTTCTGGATAGTTTTTTATATTGAATCTGGCTTCCCGCGCCGTTGAGCACGAGAAGCCTGTTGGGATCAGCGTTGTCCGGCCCACACGACCATGACCTTATCGTCGCCGTGTTCGCGGATAAATCCGTATCCTTGCTTTAATGAAAGCGTGGTTTGTTTACCCGCTCCGATTGCGGGATGCCGGGCCCTGAACTGGCTAATTCGCTGCCAGTGTGCGACGCTGGCGGCCGATTTCCCGCTAACGTCCTGCCAGTTCATCTGCGAGCGCGTACCTTGTAACGGGTCTGAGCCGGTTGGGCCGAAGGGGCGTGCCGACTCGTCACCGTAAAAAAGTTGTACCGCGCCAGGTGCCAGCAATAACAACTCGGCGGCTTTGTCTCCACCTTCACGGAACAGCCGGGTGTCGTGTGATGAGAGATAGCTTAGCACGTTGAAATTCTGCAATTTATCGGCCATCTGTTGCCAGGTGAGATCGATATTCGCCAGACAATCGACGGCCCTGGCCGCCTGCTCCTGATAGTCAAAATTGATCATCGCATCGAAACCGTGGCGGTAATAATCGCTTTGCATGACGCCATGTCCCCAGGCCTCACCGGTCATCCAGAAGGGGTTATCATCCAGCGCTTTGTCTGGATTAGCTTTCTTCCATTCGGCCAACGCTGAGCTGGCCTGCGCTTTTAGCTGTTGCCAGGCCGGAAGCTCGACATGTTTAGCGGTATCGACCCGAAAACCGTCAATGCCGTAGTCACGCACCCACTGGCTGAGCCAGTGAGTCAGATAATCTCGTGGCGTATAACCAGGGATGGCTTTGGCGTGGGTATCCGGCTTGTGTTGATAAAAATTCGGCAAACCCGAAGGCGTAGTGGACTCCGTTTTCAGATCGGGCAGGAAAGCCAGCGACATGGTCAGGTCGTCAAAACCCGGATTGTCGTAGTCGCCAATGTCAGTGCGGATCCACTTTTTCCCCCACCATTTTTCCCACGCGGCTTTATCACTGAAGTTGATGTAATCATTAAAGCTGTGCCAGCTCTGCCCGGACACGGGTTTCCAGTCCGTCCAACGTTCACCGAGCGTTTTTTTCAGTTCCTCACCTGACAAGTACAACGCCCCAAACTGGTACTCCTGCATATCAGCCAGCGTGGCGTAACCGGTATGGTTCATGACAATATCGAACAGAATGCGGATGCCGCGTTGATGTGCGCCGTCAACCAGCGCGCGCAGGTCGGCCTCGTTACCCATATTGGCGTCGAGCGTGGTCCAGTCCTGGGTGTAGTAACCGTGATAGGCGTAATGGGGAAAATCGCCTTTAGTACCACCGCCAACCCAGCCGTGGATTTGTTCAAACGGTGCGCTGATCCACAAGGCGTTGATGCCCAGATGTTGCAGGTAGTCGAGTTTGTTGGTCAGCCCGCGTAAATCTCCCCCGTGAAAGGTACCAATTTCCTGCATACCGTCATTGCGACGTCCATAGCTGTGATCATTAGTTGGATCACCGTTTTCAAAGCGGTCTGTCAGTACGAAATACACCGTGGCGTTGTGCCAGTCGAAAGCGGCAGGTGTATCTGTTTCCGCCCGTTCTAACAGTAAAAGTCCATGACTGGCCGCGTTGGGTTGTAGGGTAATGGTTCCGTTTTTCACCGTTGCCGTTTGCTGGCTATAGTAATCACGTACCACGGTGCCTTCCGGGAAGGTCTGGCTCACATCCAGCGTCAGTGGCGAGCCATCCCATTTTGGACACTGGCGGATCTGGGCGGTGATGGGGTCCGCCTCATTTTTTACTGACAGCATTAGCGTCGGTGTACCGGAGCGGGTATCGACTTCCAATGTGTAATCGCCGTCTTTAAATAAACGCCACTGTGGCGGTGTGCCTTCACAGGGTTTTAGCGACAGCATCTGATTGAGTTTAATGGCATCTGTAGGCTGCCAGCACTGTTGGTCAAAATTCAGGGTCAAAGGGCGAGTACCCTTCGTCAACGCTGCATGGCTGACAAATTTACCCGTACCTTCCGCTTCGAAAGTCGGGAATCCCTGAGAAGTCCATGATGAGGCGATGGCAATGCCGGGCAGTAATACCAGCGCAACGGCGGCAAGTTTCATAATGCTGTCCTTGATGCTGCGATTTACGCCAGTTTGCCAGTGAAATCAGAGCGGAAACTCATCCTTAGCGTCGATTCTGCCCGGATGAGAGACGAGGGTGAGCGATCGCGCGCAAAAAACGACCTGATTTTGCGATAACCTCCACATTTTCTTCGAATTAACCGCACCCGGAACGGTTTGTACGTGACATAGTTTCAGAATTGGACTATTCCTTTGGGTGCTCTTGACGGCTATTTTTGATATGATTTGAGATTCATCTCTCATTTTTGTGAAAAATATAAGGTGTTGGAATGTTTAAATCCGACCAGGAGACCTAATGATATTGACTCCCATTCGACGATATGGGGCAATGATTCTTATGTTACTCACCATTGCATTTTCGGGTGAGGTGCTGGCAAAGACACACACGGCGACAACGAGTCATAAGCCCCAGGTAATCAAGGCAAGTAATACACAGGTAAGCAGTAAACAAGAGTATTCTCGCAATAGTGCAAAGAGTAGTTCACTTCCTGATTTGCGAAAATACCCTTCCGGAACACCAAGGAAAAAAGCGTTTCTCCGGACGGTTATGCCTTATATTACCAGTCAAAATGCTGCCATTACGGCGGACCGTAACTGGCTGATCTCAAAGCAGTACCAGAATCGCTGGTCACCGACTGAGCGTACGCGTATGAAAGACATCGCGAAACGCTACAAGGTGAGCTGGTCTGGTAACACGCGTAAAATTCCATGGAATACGTTGCTTGAGCGCGTAGACATCATTCCTACCAGTATGGTGGCGACTATGGCTGCGGCTGAAAGCGGTTGGGGCACATCGAAACTGGCGCGTAGCAATAACAACCTGTTTGGCATGAAATGTGTCAAAGGCCGCTGCAACAATGCACCCGGTAAGGTGAAAGGCTATTCACAGTTTGAATCGGTAAAAGAGTCGGTGAATGCATATGTCATTAACCTGAACACGCACCCGGCATACTCTTCCTTCCGTAAATCGCGCGCGCAGTTGCGTAAAGCCGATCAGGAAGTGACAGCGACCGCGATGATCCATAAGCTGAAGGGGTACTCCACCAAAGGACAGAGTTACAATAACTATCTGTTCGCGATGTACCAGGATAACCAGCGTTTAATCGCCGCGCATATGTAATTCCACAGGCCTGATGGCGCGACGCTTATCAGGCCTGTGAGTCGCTCTGTCGGCCGGATAAGGCGAAACCGCTATCCGGCACAATTCCCCTTACAGCAACACCTCACTGTTCATGTCACGGTACTCTTTTGGCGTCGTGTCATACTCTTTCTTGAAAACGGAATAGAAATACTGCAACGACGGGTAGCCGCACATTTGTGAAATTTCGTTTATCGCGAGCGTCGTGGAGATCAACAGGCTACGCGCTTTTTCCAGTTTTTCGGCATGAATCACGGCGTGGATGGTCTCCCCGACCTCGTCTTTAAAGCGCTTCTCGAGATTCGAACGTGAAATCCCAACTGCATCCAGCACTTGTTCGACTTTGATGCCTTTACAGGCATGGTTGCGGATAAAGTGCATTGCCTGAATGACAGCGGGATCGGTCAGTGAGCGATAGTCGGTTGAACGACGATTCACGACGCGTACCGGAGGCACCAGAATGCGTTGCAGCGGCAGTTCTTCATTCGCCAGTAAGCGGTGCAGAAGTTTTGCCGCCTGATAGCCCATTTGTCGCGCGCCCTGAGCAACGGAGGACAGTGCGACGCGGGACAGGTAACGGGTGAGTTCTTCGTTATCGATCCCAATGACACACAGTTTTTCCGGCACCGGGATATGCAAATGCTCGCAGGCCTGCAGAACATGCCGCGCACGCGCGTCGGTTACGGCGATAATACCGGTTTGCGGGGGTAAAGTTTGCAGCCAGTCCGCCAGTCGATTTTGAGCGTGCTGCCAGTTTTCTGGTGCGGTTTCCAGCCCCTGATAAACAACGCCACGGTACTTCTCTTTGGCGACCAACTGGCAAAAGGCATATTCACGCTCGGCAGCCCAGCGCTTGCCGCTGGAAGAGGGCAGACCATAAAATGCGAATCGGTTGACCCCTTTTTCTTTTAGATGCAAAAAAGCGCTTTCCACCAGTGCATGGTTATCAGTCGCAATGTAATGGACGGGTGGATAATCGCTTTCAAGATGGTAGGAACCACCGACACCGATGATGGGAACATCGACATCGGCAAGTAATTGCGCAATGTCATCATCGTCATAATCAGCAATAACACCGTCGCCTAACCAGTCTTTGATATTATCAATACGGGCACGGAAATCTTCCTCAATGAATATATCCCACTCGGATTGCGATGCCTGTAAATATTCACCTACGCCCTCTACCACCTGGCGGTCATAGGCTTTATTAGCATTAAATAATAGGGTGATGCGGTGTCGTTTATCAAACATAAGAGCCTATCCTGAAAGGTTAACGTGGCCTGTCGATACTACCAAAACCGCAGGTGCGACTACTTGATGAAGCGTGACAAATTTCTTATTTGCGTAACGCTACGCAAAATTCACACACCCCGACCAGGAAGACAATTGTCATTTCTTATCTGCGTATTATGGTTTTTTGTTTATTGATGAAGAGCCGATCGCGATCGCTTTTTTAATTGCTTATTCAGTGTGAATTTTTGGGAGCCAGCGCACATTTGGGTATTCTCTTAATGGCGGTGTGAAATAACGTAATTGAGCAATAAATCAGGAAATTCCAGTATGACTGTATCGCAGTTTACTTGCCGTATTACCTGATTATGGAGCTTATTATGCAGGCTTATTTTGACCAACTCGATCGCGTTCGTTTTGAAGGTACAAAATCCACTAACCCACTCGCATTTCGCCATTACAACCCTGATGAAATCGTGCTGGGCAAGCGCATGGAAGATCATCTGCGTTTTGCCGCCTGCTACTGGCACACTTTCTGCTGGAACGGCGCGGATATGTTCGGTATGGGGGCCTTCGACCGTCCGTGGCAACAGCCGGGTGAAGCATTGGCGCTGGCAAAACGTAAAGCGGATGTGGCCTTTGAGTTTTTCCATAAGCTGAATGTGCCTTATTACTGCTTCCATGATGTTGACGTCTCGCCTGAAGGCGCGTCACTGAAAGAGTATAAAAATAACTTTGCCCAGATGGTGGATGTGCTGGCGGCAAAACAGGAACAGAGCGGCGTGAAACTGCTGTGGGGTACGGCAAACTGCTTTACTAACCCACGTTATGGCGCAGGTGCGGCGACTAACCCGGACCCGGAAGTCTTCAGCTGGGCGGCCACGCAGGTCGTGACTGCCATGGATGCCACACATAGATTAGGTGGTGAGAACTACGTTCTGTGGGGCGGCCGTGAAGGTTATGAAACGCTGCTTAATACCGACCTGCGTCAGGAGCGTGAGCAGATTGGCCGCTTTATGCAACTGGTGGTCGAGCATAAACACAAAATAGGTTTTCAGGGCACCTTACTGATCGAACCGAAGCCGCAAGAACCCACTAAACACCAGTATGACTACGATGCCGCGACCGTTTACGGATTCCTGAAGCAGTTCGGTCTGGAAAAAGAGATCAAACTGAACATTGAAGCAAACCATGCCACGCTGGCAGGGCATTCGTTCCACCACGAAATCGCTACGGCGATTGCTCTGGGGCTATTTGGTTCCGTCGATGCGAACCGTGGCGACGCACAACTGGGCTGGGATACCGACCAATTCCCGAACAGCGTAGAAGAGAATGCGCTGGTCATGTACGAAATCCTGAAAGCGGGCGGATTTACCACAGGTGGCCTGAACTTTGATGCCAAAGTCCGTCGTCAGAGTACCGATAAATACGATCTGTTCTATGGTCATATTGGGGCGATGGATACCATGGCGCTGTCGCTGAAAATTGCGGCCCGTATGATTGAAGACGGTGGCCTGGATCAGCGCGTGGCAAAACGTTATGCCGGTTGGAATGGTGAGCTGGGCCAGCAAATTCTGAAAGGTCAGATGACGCTGACGGAAATTGCGCAGTACGCTGAACAACATAACCTGGCACCGGTGCATCAGAGCGGCCATCAGGAACAGCTGGAAAATCTGGTAAACCATTATTTGTTCGACAAATAACGGACTGCCGAGTACGTCCGTAAGCCCGGATAGCGATTCGCTACCGGGCCTTTCTTTAAGGAACGATACCCTATGTATATCGGGATAGATCTTGGTACATCAGGCGTAAAGGCCATTCTGCTGAACGAGCAGGGCGATGTGGTGGCCTCGCACACGGAGAAATTGACCGTCTCCCGGCCTCATCCATTATGGTCGGAGCAGGATCCTGAACAGTGGTGGCTGGCGACGGATCGTGCTGTAAAAGCGTTGGGCCAGCAATATTCTCTCAGCGAGGTAAAGGCGTTAGGTATTGCCGGGCAGATGCACGGCGCGACGCTGCTTGATAAGCAGCAGAAGGTTCTGCGTCCGGCAATCCTGTGGAATGATGGTCGCTGCGCTGAAGAATGCGTGATGCTGGAAAATCAGGTGCCGCAATCTCGTGTGATTACCGGCAATCTGATGATGCCTGGCTTTACCGCCCCTAAATTGCTGTGGGTTCAGCGCCATGAACCGGATATTTTCAGCCAGGTTGATAAAGTCTTGCTGCCGAAAGATTATCTGCGTCTGCGTATGACCGGAGAGTTTGCCAGCGATATGTCGGATGCCGCAGGTACGATGTGGCTGGATGTCGCGAGACGTGACTGGAGTGACGTCATGTTGTCTGCGTGTCAACTGACTCGCGCACATATGCCGGCCTTGTACGAGGGCAGTGCGATTACCGGAACGCTGTTGCCTGCTGTCGCGCAATCCTGGGGCATGTCAGAAGTTGCGGTCGTTGCCGGTGGTGGCGATAACGCGGCGGGTGCGGTTGGCGTAGGGATGATGAATGCAGGCCAGGCGATGCTGTCATTGGGTACGTCCGGCGTCTACTTTGCTGTAAGCGACGGCTTTCTCAGTAAACCAGAAAGTGCGGTACACAGCTTTTGCCACGCGCTGCCTGAACGGTGGCATCTGATGTCGGTGATGCTGAGCGCCGCATCCTGCCTCGACTGGGCGGCAAAATTAACCGGGCTGGCAAGCGTACCTGCGTTGATTGATGCCGCACAGCAGGCAAATGAGCAGGCTGAACCGGTCTGGTTCTTGCCCTATCTGTCAGGTGAACGTACGCCGCACAATAACCCGCAGGCGAAAGGTGTCTTTTTTGGCCTGACGCATCAGCATGGTCCGGCAGAACTGGCGCGAGCGGTACTTGAAGGTGTGGGATTTGCCTTAGCTGACGGTATGGATGTGGTACATGCCTGTGGCGTTACACCGGCCAGCATTACGCTCATCGGTGGTGGGGCGCGTAGCGAATACTGGCGGCAGATGTTGTCCGATATCAGCGGGCTGCAGTTGGATTACCGTACAGGCGGAGATGTCGGTCCTGCCCTGGGCGCAGCACGGCTGGCGCAAATTGCGATGAATCCACAACAACCACTCTCTGACTTACTGCCTCAACTGGTGCTGGAGCAGGCGCATTATCCTGATGCAGAGCATCATGCTCGTTATCAACAACGTCGGGAAACCTTCCGTCGTATCTATCAGCAATTGCTGCCCTTAATGTCCTGATCGTGTTCCCCTCTGATGAGCAGAGGGGATTTTTCTCATATATGTTTCCATTGAATCAATAGCTCATGTGCATAAATGTATTCTGAAATTTCAGTTGGATAGCGTTTTTCTGTGTTGTCTTGAGTGGGTTATTCATATTGTATCCGTGGTAGAGGATAAGGAGATCCCGATGAAGACGACGCGGCTATTGCCATGGCTATTGTTTCTTTCCGGCGCACTCATTTACGTTATTGGCTTATGGCGGGCGTGTCCGTTATTGAGTGGCAAAGGCTATTTTTTCGGCGTGCTGATGACAGGAATGTTTGTGACGTACGCTTATCAGCGTGCTGTAAATCTCAATCAGAACGACGAACGTTTCGCTTCCGTGTGTCAGATGGTGACGCTAATAACCGTTGGGTTACTGCTGGTGGGGGTGTGGAATGCCCCGTTAGCCCCCCTCGAAATGGGGTTATACCCGGCGGCATTCTTTGTGAGTTTACTGGGGCAGGTTTTACTCATGCGTTCAGCAGAATATTTATCTAAAGGACAGGAACTCTAAATGGAAAACAGGACATCAACTTATTCACCCGCATTTAGCATTGTGTCATGGGTCGCGCTGCTCGGCGGTATTGTGGTTTATCTGCTGGGATTGTGGAACGCCGATATGCAGTTGAATGAAAAGGGGTATTACTTTGCTGTTTTGGTGCTTGGTTTGTTTTCTGCTGCGTCGTATCAAAAGACGGTAAGGGATAAATATGAGGGGATCCCGACTACGCCGATTTACTACGTAACCTGTCTGGCCGCGTTTGTTATTGCAGTTGCATTGTTGGTTATTGGTTTGTGGAATGCCACGCTGCTGCTAAATGAAAAAGGATTTTACGGCCTGGCCTTCTTTTTGAGTCTTTTTGGTACTGTAGCGGTGCAGAAAAATATCCGTGATGGTGGCTTTGAGCATCCAAAAGAATCGTTGGCGGTCGCAGAAGAGTTTACGGAGTGACCGTATGCCCTCGATGGTTACCGATCGAGGGCTTTTCTTTTAGCTCACCAGTCTGCGCGTATCGATGCGCTGTAGCAGCATGGAAAGCAATAGACTGCCCGCCAGCGTAGCGCTAAAAATCCATAGCATATCCAGCGGTGGCCAGTTTTTGAGTTCAATACCGCGGGTACGTAGCGCATGAATGATCAGCGCGTGGAAACCGTAAATACCTAACGAGTGACGGGAAATAAGCCCCAGTATGGGCAGTGTGCGTGTACTGAGCGTGTTTTTGACCAACGTCAGGAGCGATGCAGCAAAGATAAATACCGCCGGGCCACAATAGAGATACCAGGTATCGGCAAAATTACCTCGCCACTGGAGCTCATGCAGCGTCCCGCGGGAAATAACAAACACGGCGATGATACACAACGCTGCACAGAGCCAGGTGAGTGAGCGCTTTTGTGTCTCCATCATGCCAATTGCCCGACCCAGCATGCCGTACAGAATGTAGTAGAAGGTATCGCCACTGATGTACAGGTTGATGGGTAGCCACTCAAAGCTGCCCAATTTTTGCGATACGGTATTGGGATTGGCAATAACGCCAATCACGACCATCAATGCCAGCAGCATTTTTCCGCTGACATTTTTCACCTGAATTAACGGGGATACCAGGTAGATAACGGTAATAGCGAAGAAAAACCACAGGTGGTAGAACACCGGTTTTTGTAGCAGGTTTTTCAACGATAGCTCAGCGTTGATCGAGGTAAACAGCAGGATGTAGGCCAGTGCAACGGTGCTGTAAAACAGTATGCACAACGTAATGCGGATGAAATGTCGCGGTCTGGCGCTGCGTTCGCCAAAAAAGAGATAACCCGAGATCATAAAAAACAGCGGGACGCTAACGCGAGAAGCAGAATTTAGCACATTGGCAAGATCCCAATTTACCGGGCTGACGCTTTGCGCATTGGTGATGTACCAGGTCGTGGTGTGAATCATCACAACCATTAAACAGGCTATCCCGCGTAAGTTATCAATCCAGAAAATTTTGGGCTGCATCAGTTCCTCTGTTTTCATTAAAAAAGTCTGACCGGTATTTGCGAACGTCGCTCACTGGATTAATCCGAGTTATTACGCTAAAGCTTGTGATGGCCTGGGGAGATTCTCACAATAGGATCTGTTTCCAGACACTAATAATAAGACTGACCAGTAAACCAGGCGGTAATAAAATGATGATGAAGTATTTCTTTCCAGCAATCCTCACGCTGCTGCTGGCGGGGTGCGCCGATCCACAATCTTCAGCACCCGTGCAGAAAGCGCAAAAGGTCAAAATTACTGCCACGCGTTCACTGGATATGGAGTCATTGTGCAAAAGTGAAGCATCGGAGCTTTATAATACGGGTGCCCAGAAAATTGCTATCACCGGTCTTGAGCAATTCCAGGGTAGCTATGAGATGCGCGGTTCTACCTTCCGTAAAGAGAGTTTTGTCTGCTCATTTGATGCAGACGGGCAGTTTTTGCACCTTTCCATGCGCTAAGTTCCCCCTTTTTCCCGTTTCGTACTGTATATCTTGCAGCCAGCGGGTATACTGATCGCTTCCTTTAAATCCACACGTATCCAGCACGAAATAATATGCAAAAGTTTGATACCAGGACCTTCCAGGGCTTGATCCTGACCTTACAGGATTACTGGGCTCGCCAGGGCTGCACCATCGTTCAACCATTGGACATGGAAGTCGGCGCGGGGACATCTCACCCAATGACCTGCCTGCGTGCACTGGGGCCGGAACCGATGGCGACTGCTTATGTGCAGCCTTCTCGTCGTCCGACCGACGGCCGCTATGGCGAAAACCCGAACCGCTTACAGCACTACTATCAGTTCCAGGTAGTGATTAAGCCGTCACCGGACAATATTCAGGAATTGTACCTGGGTTCTCTGAAAGAGCTGGGTATGGACCCGACCATTCACGATATCCGTTTCGTGGAAGATAACTGGGAAAACCCGACGTTGGGTGCCTGGGGTCTCGGTTGGGAAGTGTGGCTGAACGGCATGGAAGTCACGCAGTTCACCTACTTCCAGCAGGTTGGTGGTCTGGAATGTAAGCCAGTTACCGGGGAAATCACCTACGGTCTGGAACGTCTGGCTATGTACATTCAGGGCGTAGACAGCGTTTACGACCTGGTCTGGAGCGACGGTCCGCTGGGCAAAACAACCTACGGCGACGTGTTCCATCAGAACGAAGTGGAGCAATCCACTTACAACTTCGAATACGCCGATGTGGACTTCCTGTTCACCTGCTTCGAGCAGTACGAGAAAGAAGCACAGCAACTGCTGGCGCTGGAAAACCCACTGCCGCTGCCTGCGTATGAACGTATTCTGAAAGCCGCCCATAGCTTCAACCTGCTGGATGCGCGTAAAGCCATCTCCGTCACCGAGCGCCAGCGCTATATCCTGCGCATTCGCACGCTGACCAAAGCAGTGGCAGAAGCTTACTACGCTTCCCGTGAAGCCCTTGGCTTCCCGATGTGCAACAAAGACAAATAAGAGGCGGCCATGTCTGAGAAAACTTTTCTGGTGGAAATCGGCACTGAAGAGCTGCCACCAAAAGCACTGCGCAGCCTGGCTGAGTCCTTTGCTGCGAACTTCACCGCGGAGCTGGATAACGCTGGCATCGCGCACGGCAACGTTGAGTGGTTCGCCGCGCCGCGTCGTCTGGCGCTGAAAGTCGCGAACCTGGCTGAAGCGCAACCTGACCGTGAAGTTGAAAAACGCGGCCCGGCAATTGCCCAGGCGTTTGATGCTGAAGGTAAACCGAGTAAAGCGGCGGAAGGTTGGGCGCGTGGTTGCGGTATCACCGTTGATCAGGCTGAGCGTCTGACCACTGATAAAGGTGAGTGGCTGCTGTACCGTGCGCACGTGAAAGGCGAAAGCGCTGAAGCGCTGCTGCCGAACATGATTGCGGCTTCGCTGGCGAAGCTGCCGATCCCGAAACTGATGCGCTGGGGGGCGTCTGACGTCCACTTCGTGCGTCCGGTTCACACTGTGACCCTGCTGCTGGGCGACAAAGTGATTCCGGCAACGATTCTGGGGATTCAGTCCGATCGCGTGATCCGCGGTCATCGTTTTATGGGCGAGCCGGAATTCACCATCGATTCTGCCGATCAGTATCCAGAAATCCTGCGTGAGCGTGGCAAAGTGATCGCGGATTACGCTGAGCGTAAAGCGAAAATCAAAGCCGATGCTGAAGAAGCAGCGCGTAAGATTGGCGGTAACGCTGACCTGAGCGAAAGCCTTCTGGAAGAAGTCACCTCGCTGGTGGAATGGCCGGTAGTGTTGACTGCGAAGTTCGAAGAGAAATTCCTCGCGGTGCCGTCTGAAGCGCTGGTACACACCATGAAAGGTGACCAGAAGTACTTCCCGGTTTATGCGAACGACGGCAAGCTGCTGCCGAACTTTATCTTCGTTGCTAACATCGAATCGAAAGACCCGAGCCAGATTATCTCCGGTAACGAGAAGGTGGTTCGTCCGCGCCTGGCAGATGCCGAGTTCTTCTTCAATACTGACCGTAAAAAACGTCTGGAAGACAATCTGCCGCGTCTGCAAACCGTGCTGTTCCAACAACAGCTGGGTACGCTGCGTGACAAGACTGACCGTATTCAGGCGCTGGCGGGCTGGATTGCCGAACAGATTGGCGCTGATGTAAACCACGCAACGCGTGCTGGCCTGCTGTCCAAGTGCGACCTGATGACCAACATGGTCTTCGAGTTCACTGACACCCAGGGCGTAATGGGCATGCACTACGCGCGTCATGATGGCGAAGCGGAAGATGTGGCCGTCGCGTTGAACGAGCAGTATCAGCCGCGCTTCGCCGGTGATGACCTGCCGTCTAACCCGGTTGCCTGTGCGGTGGCGATTGCCGATAAGATGGACACCCTGGCGGGTATTTTCGGTATCGGTCAGCATCCGAAAGGCGACAAGGACCCGTTTGCACTGCGTCGTGCCGCGCTGGGCGTGCTGCGTATCATCGTTGAGAAGAACCTGAATCTGGATCTGCAAACGCTGACGGAAGAAGCGGTACGTCTGTATGGCGACAAGCTGACCAACGCCAACGTGGTGGATGACGTTATCGACTTCATGCTGGGTCGTTTCCGCGCCTGGTATCAGGACGAAGGCTATACCGTAGATACCATTCAGGCCGTGCTGGCGCGTCGTCCGACTCGTCCGGCTGATTTCGATGCGCGTATGAAGGCGGTTTCGCACTTCCGTACGCTGGAAGCCGCGTCCGCGCTGGCTGCGGCGAACAAGCGTGTATCGAACATCCTGGCGAAGTCCGAAGAAACGCTGAATGAGCGTGTCAATGCAGCAACGCTGAAAGAGCCAGAAGAAATTGCGCTGGCGATGCAGGTTGTGGTGTTGCGCGATAAGCTGGAGCCTGTCTTCGCTGCGGGGAACTATCAGGAAGCGCTGGTTGAATTAGCTGAGCTGCGCGCGCCGGTCGATGCGTTCTTCGAGAAAGTGATGGTGAACGTAGAGGATAAAGACCTGCGTATTAACCGTCTTTCTATGCTCGAAAAACTGCGTGAACTATTCCTGCGTGTTGCGGATATTTCGCTGCTGCAGTAACGGTTCTGAGCTGATTTAGAAAATGCCGGATAAGCATTGCGCTATCCGGCATTTTTTTATGCTGTTAGCGCAGTTGTAATTTTGTCAGGCAGGTCTGGCTATCTTCCATCGTTTTAATGGGATACTCTGCTGTTTTACCGTTGTAGCTTACCGCGATGGTACCTGTCATATTGCGCGGTAACCAAATCCCGACGAAGCCATTTCGACCACTTTTCATCTCTTTTTGTACAACCACATCCCCTTTGCTATCCGTCACTTTGACGTTGAATTTTTTCCCGGGCATTTCTCCCTGACAACCGGAAAGGCTGTGGTTGAAACAAGGGTGCGTTTGCCACTCATAGGGGGCAAACGACAGATAGAACTTATCGCCGAGCGGCATCGTATACACCTGGTCGCCCGAAGACAGCTTCAGCGCGGTACTGGTGACAGAGGCTGAGTACGGCAGCGGGCGACTCTGGGGGGATTGGTCAATGGTCTCGACTATTTGCTCGACGGATTTCCCGCTGAGTCCGTGTTCAGCCAGGAAATTGGCTTCCGGTGTTGCCGCGAAGGCGGTACCGGTTGTGAGCAAACCTAAAAATAACAGCAGTGAGGATTTCGACATAGCTTCAATTCCTTGTGAAAATTGTGGAATATAAACTCGCTCACTATAAAGCTTGCCCTTAGGGAAAGGTCAAAGGTGTGATGGGTAAAGTAATGCAAAGACGTGTTCGGGAGAGGGGGCGTGGAGAACAAATAAAAAAAATCCCCGCCGTTTGGCAGGGATCTTGAATTCTGAGCTTTTTAAGCTTACAGGCTGGTTACGTTGCCAGCTGCCGGGCCTTTAGCGCCGCTTTCGATGGTGAAGGAAACTTTCTGACCTTCGTCCAGAGATTTGTAGCCATCGTTCTGGATAGCAGAGAAGTGTACGAACACGTCTTTAGAGCCATCGTCAGGAGTGATGAAGCCGAAACCTTTATCAGCGTTGAACCATTTTACGATACCAGTCATTTTACCGGACATAGTGTATTACCTTTTAAAAAATAAGTGTGCCTTTCGGCGATATGGCGTGCTCTACAGATTTTTTAACAGTAAAGGAAATGCTCACTACGAGGGGTATCAATGATAACTCTTGAAGGGACTTGCCTTACTAAACTGCTTTAATGGTCTGTACGTCAAACCGTTGAGCGCATTAACTCATTTTACGCCTGTGGATGCAACTACTATTTTCTTATTTGTGGATACCCTCCGTAAGGGAACGGCCCTTTTACCGGACCGTTCTTCAGAAAAATTAAAAAATAGCTCAATCCATCAACTGTTTACTTAATCGAGGGTCTGCCTGAATCAGACGCATCAACTTCAATTCGGTACTGGATGGCTTCACGCGTTTAGACTCCCATTCATGAACCATCGCGACCGTTACGCCCATCACCCGGGCGAAATCATCTGTTTTTAAACCTGTCCCTCGTCGTAGTTGTTCAAATTCAGCGAAAGGGTTGGTTTTTTGCGTCTGAGTAACTGTCTGCGATACATCTTTAAAAACAATCTGCTCCAGACTGCTTAGCAGTTCAAACATAGGATCTTTGTATTCCATTGAGAACTCCTATAAATCACACAGCGGGATCGTGAATTTCATCGAAGCTCATTAAGAGTAGTCGGAAAAAATGAAGGCGAATTTAAGGTATGCGTTGTGGATTCGTTTCAGCGAATCGCGGGTGACAACCTTTAGTCGGCTAACGAACTGATAAAGGTCGGGATCTCCGATCGAACCCTTCCAATTGTAAAGATGACTAAAATAGACCGCCGTTATGTGAATGGAGCATTGTTGAGCAAAACACCGGGTGGTGGAAACCGTTATTTTCCCCGACAAGATTACGCGGAAAGGGTATCTTGCGGGGCTGACCTGGACTATCCTTGTCAACGTCAGGCACGCGGGTGTCGTTGTGCGCATTTTTGGGTGAAAGGAGTATTAAAATGGCGACAGGTAAGTCCTGCTCTCGCTGGTTTGCGCCTGTTTTGGCGCTCTTAATGGTAGTTGGCCTGAGTGGGTGTTTTGATAAAGAAGGCGATCAACGCAAAGCGTTTATCGATTTTCTGCAGAATACTGCAATGCGTAGCGGAGAGCGTTTACCGACGCTTACTGCCGATCAGAAAAAACAGTTTGGCCCGTTTGTGTCTGATTACGCGATTCTTTATGGCTATTCACAGCAGGTTAATCAGGCAATGGACTCCGGTCTGCGCCCGGTTGTTGATAGCGTAAACGCAATCCGTGTTCCTCAGGATTACATGACTCAGCGTGAACCGCTGCGTCAGGCAAATGGCGCGCTGGGCGTGTTAGGACAACAGTTGCAGAATGCGAAGCTACAGGCAGATGCTGCCCATGGCGCGCTGAAGCAGGGTGATGATCTGAAACCTGTCTTTGATCAGGTTTACAGCAAAGTCGTGACCGCACCGGCAGAGGCGTTACAGCCGCTGATCCCAGCCGCGCAAGTTTTCACGCAGCAGTTGGTGCAGGTAGGCGATTTTATCGCGCAGCAGGATACGCAGGTGAGCTTTGTTGCGAACGGCATCCAGTTCCCAACCTCACAACAGGCCAGTCAGTACAATACGCTGATTGGCCCGCTGGCGGCGCAGCATCAGGCATTTAATCAGGCATGGACTGCTGCGGTGAGTGCCGCGCAGTAATCGTCGTACGGTAAGACACATTAAAGGCCGGGTGAGCACCAATGCTACCCGGCCTTTTGTGTTATTTGGCCACTTGCGGATTTACGCAGTTCTTCTCAACTTTTCCCTGCAGTGCGTCAATTAAGTTATCCACAGCACAAGCCGCCATGTTATAGCGCGTTTCATGCGTGGCTGAACCAATATGCGGCACCGCCACCACATTCGGCAGTGACAGCAGCGGTGAGTCTGACGGCAACGGCTCTTGTTCAAACACATCCAGCCCAGCGGCATGAATCTCCCCGCTTTGCAGAGCGGCGATCAGTGCGTTCTCATCCACCACCGGGCCACGCCCGGCGTTAATGAAAATGGCAGAAGACTTCATTTTGGCAAACTGTTCGGTACTGAACAGATGGTGGGTTTCGTCCGTTAACGGCAGAATCAGGCAAACAAAGTCCGATTCTTGCAGCAGCGTATCCAGGTCGCAGTAGCGCGCGTTGAAACGTTCTTCCGCTTCCTGATGGTGGCGGCGCGCGTTGTAGAGAATCGGCATGCTAAAGCCGAAATGCGCGCGTTGTGCCAGCGCCAGCCCAATACGTCCCATGCCGACAATACCCAACGTCTTATGGTGAACATCGGTACCAAACCAGTCGGCTCCGATGCTTTTTGTCCATTCGCCTGCCTTCACGCGTTCAGCGACTTCCACCACGCGTCGCGCCGTACTTAACACCAGCGCCATTACCGTGTCCGCCACGGTTTCTGTCAGCACCGTTGGCGTGTGCATCAGCAGCACCTTACGTGCGTTTAAGGCTTCAACATCGAAATTGTCATAGCCTACGGAAATGGTCGAGGTCGCACGCAGTTTGGGCATTTTCTCCAGCAGGGCGGTATTGACGGCTTCACTGGAGCCCAGCAGGCCTTCCGCGCTGGCAAAGGCTGCGGCGTGCTGTGCTACGGTTTCCGCACGCAGGTTAGGCACCTGAGTGACAGTAAAATGCTCTTCCAGGCGATGCAGTAAATCGTCAGGTAACGCTTTATAGAGAATAATGGACGGCTTCATGCGAATCTCCGTAAGTTAAAATTTAAGCGTGGCGTGCGCCAATAGGTAGCTGTTGATTATTAGCAGGCTTAACAATAAGAGTTAGCCACACTGAGACAAAAAGCGCTACCCCCATAAAAATGTATGAGGCGGACGGGCTGCCGGTGGTGCCATTGAGGTAGCCGACAAACCAGGAACCAAAGAAGGAGCCTAATGCGCCCATGCTGTTGATCAATGCCATTGCTCCCCCAGCGACGTTGCGCGGCAACATCTCAGGAATGATGGCGAAGAAGGGACCATACGGGGCGTACATCGCCGCGCCGGCGATAACCAGCAGTGTGTAAGAAATCCAGAAGTGGTCTGCGCCAACGGCCCAGGAGCCAATAAAGGCGAAAGCGGCAATCAGCAGCAGTGGCCAGACAAACAGCTTACGGTTTTGCAGTTTATCGGAAGCCCATGAAACCAGGATCATCGCCGCCGTTGCGGCCAGATACGGAACGGACGAAAGCCAACCGACCTCTACCATACCCAGGTTGGCACCGCCGCTGCGGATAATTGACGGCAACCACAGAACAAAACCGTAGACGCCAATACTCCAGGCAAAGTACTGCATGCACAGCAGAATAACGTTACGTGAACGGAACGCTTCGCCGTAGTTACGCACGGCTTTGATACCCTGCTGTTCTTTTTCTAACTGGGCCTGCAGCGCGGCTTTTTCGGATTCTGACAACCAGCCCACCTGCGACGGTTTATCTTTTACCAGTACCCACCAGCAGAACGCCCAGATGATGGCCGGAAAACCTTCAATGATGAACATTTCACGCCAGCCCAGCGCCTGAATCAGGTATCCGGACACGACGGACATCCACAGGACGGTGACAGGGTTACCGAGGATCAGGAAGGTATTGGCACGCGAACGCTCGGACTTCGTAAACCAGTTGCTGATATAAATCAGCATGGCCGGCATGACCGCGGCTTCAACGACGCCAAGAATGAAGCGAATGGCGGCCAGCATCGGAATGTTGCTGACCATCCCGGTCAGTGACGCGCAGGCGCCCCACAGAATCAGACAGACAAAAATCAGTTTACGTACGCTGCGGCGTTCGGCGTAAATTGCGCCTGGGATCTGGAAGAAGAAATAGCCGAGAAAAAACAGCGCGCCCAGCAGGGAAGAGATCCCTTTGGTAATGCCGAGGTCCTCGTTGATACCGGCGGCGGAAGCGAAGCTAAAGTTCGCACGGTCAAGGTACGCCAGGCTGTACGTGATAAACACGATTGGCATGATGTACCACCAGCGTTTTGCTGCATTAGTTGAGCTATTCATAGACTGCCCTCTGGTTATGCTGATACGCCGCCTCTGTCTGTAGGGTACAGAGTTGGCCGGGAATTTATTCCCCTAATTGTTCACGTGTGGGTAATCCTTCGCTGTCGCCCTGAACCTGAATGGCCAGAGCGCCAATTTTATTGCCCCGGGTCACTGCCTGATGCAGCGTTCGGCCTTCCAGCAGCGCGCTGATCACGCCGACGGCAAAGCCATCACCCGCGCCGACGGTATCGACCACGTTGTCGACTTTCACCGGCGCGACGCTGCCTTGCTCGCCGCTAGCTGCTTTGTACCAGGCCCCATCAGCCCCGGTCTTCACGATGACGGCCTTCACGCCATGACGCAGATAAAAGTCTGCAATGGCTTCTGGTGTCTGTTGTCCGGTTAAAATCATGCCCTCTTTTAACCCCGGCAGTACCCAGTCAGCCAGGAATGCCAGTCGGTTGAGTTTTTCCACCATCTCGCCTTCGCTTTTCCACAGCACCGGGCGCAAATTCGGGTCGAACGAGATGGTCCTGCCCTGGGCCTTCATGGTGCGGGCGGTGTGCGCCAGTAGTTCATATGAACTGGCAGACAGCGCAGCCGCAACGCCGCTCAGGTGCAGGTGGCGTGCGCTGGAGAAATACCCATCGTGATAATCCTCAACGCTGAGATGGCTGGCTGCAGAGCCTTTGCGGAAATATTCCACAATGGGATCGGTTCCATTTTCGACTTTAGATTTAAGCTGAAAGCCGGTAGCGTAGCGCCCGTCCAGAGTGACTCCCTGCGCATCAATCCCTTCTTTCTCCAGCGACTTAATAATAAAACGGCCAAAACTGTCGTTACCCACGCGGCTGACCCAGCCTACGTTCAGACCCAGGCGAGCAAGTCCGGTTGCCACATTAAGTTCAGCGCCTGCAACGCGTTTAATAAACTGTTCCACGTCCGCCAAATCACCGGTTTGCGTGGCGACAAACATCGCCATCGCTTCACCAATGGTGACAACGTCCAGTGAATTTTTCATGTGTTACTCCTTGCGTAATAGAGCGACGTAGTGACGGGTAACCGCCGTTAAGTCTTGCCCTTCCAGGGGGAATTCAATGCCGCGCGGAACATCTGCGGGCAACGTGTCCAGCAGCGCCAGCCAGCGTGGTTCCGTGTGATCCGGCGGCATGGCACGGTAACTGTCACGATGTGGTGTGGCGGCTTTCACATGGATATATCCAACGCTTGAGGCCAACTGCTGTGCAGCCTCTTCCGGAGAATCACCTACCCACAGCCAGTTACCCATATCGAAGGTCAGAGAAATGGGCAGATTGAATGCCTGACAGGCATCGTTAAAGCGCTTCATCGGTTGCAGGCGTCCACAGGATGTCTGATCGTTTTCGACAACCAGCTCCATCCCGCTGTTGTCCAGCCATTCGCGCAACACGTCGAACTGTCCGTCATGGGCAAAATGGCCGAGGGAAACTTTTAACCACAGTGCTTGCAGGGCTTGCGCTTCCTGGAGTAGTTCCGGAAGGCGAGGATTAAGATTTCCGTCTTCGGTGAACAGCGGTTCGGGGGCGGAGTAGCATGCCAGCAGGCCGAAAATTTCAATAGCAGAGGCCATTGTTGGCAGTGTTTTTAGCTCGGCGTCGGTCAGCATTTCGCGGCGGATTTCAACCCCGTCAGCACCGGCTTCGGCAATGATGGGCAGCAGGGCCGTTTGCCCACCTGCGGCGCGTACCTGGTCGTAGCCGTAAGCGGCAGTGACCACCATAATTTTTCTTTTCATGGAAACTCCAAAACTAGCGTTCTTGCTATAACGCTAGATGGAACCGGTTCCAAAGAAAAGCCTGTGATGTTGAATTTATGATCACCATCACGAAGGAAATTTAGCGGGCGGTGGAGCCACGAACGATCAGTTCGCCGGAAAAAACCTGTTCCTGGATTGCGTCTGAGTCGCCATCGATCCGGCGTACTACCTGCTCGACGGCGGTGTAGCCAATCTGCCAGGTGGGCTGTTTTAGCGTAGTGATGCCGACGCCAGCCAGCTCGGCCCATTCCAGCTCGTCAAACCCGAGCAGACCGATGTCGCTGCCCCAGTTGAGACCAATACGCTTTAACGCGCGGGCAACCTGCAACGTCAGGGCACCATTGGCAGAGATAACGGCTTTGCGCATCCCTCGATGCTGCTGGTGAAACTGGCGCAGTGTGTCATCGAGTTGCGTATTGTCCGTTAGCGGGACTTCCGCATTTTGTGCGATGACACCAGGGGATTGTGCGAGCGTGGCGCGAAAGGCGCTCAGGCGCTCGCGGCGAGTATTCACCATCCCCAGCGGCTCGCTAAGGAACAGAATGGCTTCAAAACCTTGTTCAAGCAGGTGTTCGGTGGCAACGGTCGCTGCCTGGGTATTATCCAGTCCGACCATATCGCAGGCGAAATCCGGGATCTTACGGTCAATCAGTACCATTGGCAACGCAGACTGTTGCAGACGGTTCAGTCCTTCTTCACGCATCCCGACGGCGTTCACCACGATCCCTTCGACCTGGTAGCTGCGCAGCAGATCGAGATAATGCAGCTCCTGATCCACTTCGTTGTTCGTGTTACAGACCAGCGGGGTAAAACCTTTGTCACGGCAGGCGGCTTCAATACCGCTTAACACGTTGACGGAGTAGGGGTTGGTTATATCAGCGATAATCAGGCCAATCAGGCGGGTACGCCCATGTTTCAGGCCTCTGGCCATCAGGCTGGGACGGTAGTCGAGTTCGGCAATGGCTTTTTCAATGCGGGCTAACAGCGCGTCGGATAGCAGATGCTTTTCACCATTGAGGTAGCGTGAAATGCTGGTCTTGCCGGTTTTTGCGGCCTTTGCCACATCGCTGATGGTTGCCCGTGTTGATTTGCTCATCGCTGATTTCCCTGGATTTAGTGAGAATACCTTAGCGGGAAAATCTGACGAAGCAAGTAATTTGCCCGGTGGCGCTGTGCTTACCGGGTCTACATGTCGAATGTAGGCCGGGTAAGGCGAAGCCGCCACCCGGCTCAACGATTACTGTACAGGACTCAGCGTAATCTCTACGCGACGGTTCTGCGCTTTACCTTCAGCCGTGCTGTTGCTGGCGATGGGGTTCGCCGGGCCCATACCCTGAGTGCGAATGCGGTTCGCTGCCACGCCCTGGGTAATCAACGCGCTGGCGACGGAGTCGGCACGCTGCTGTGACAGACGCATGTTCAAATCGTGGCTGCCAGTGCTGTCGGTGAAGCCCAACACGTTGACGGCTGTTTTATTGTACTCTTTCAGTACCATTGCCACGCCGGTCAGCGTGTTTGCGCCCGCCGGTTTCAGGTTGGCGCTGCTGCTGTCGAAGGTGACATTGTTTGGCATGTTCAGAATGATGTTATCGCCGCTACGCGTCACGCTCACGCCTGTTCCCTGCATTTTCTCACGCAGTTTTGCTTCCTGCACATCCATGTAATAACCGATACCGCCACCTACAGCCGCACCTGCCGCTGCACCAATCAGCGCGCCTTTGCCGCGATCTTTCTTCGAAGACGAGAGTGCGCCAATACCCGCACCAACCAGTGAACCGATACCCGCGCCGATGCCGGATTTCCCTGCTTCTCGCTCGCCGGTGTAAGGGTTTGTTGTGCAGCCAGATACCGCCAGGGCGCCGCTCACGATGGCAGCAATAACAAATACACGTTTCTTCATCTTAATTCCTTAATGACTTTTTTCTTCTTTACCACAGCGACCGTGGCGGTTGATTATGACGTCTGAACATGAAGAAAATTCCAGGGAAGACTCTGAAATTTGTAAGTAACATTGAACGGCATAACAATAAGCCGTCACATCGCATTCAGGAGCGCCATCTTGGCTAATTCACCTGCACATTACCCGGTGTTAACTGCCGCACACTGGGGGCCCATTCTTGTCGAAACCGATGGCGAGACTGTTTTTTCATCCCGGGGGGCATTACCCACCTCTCATCCCAACTCGCTGCAAACCGTGGTTCGCGATCAAGTACACAGTAAAACGCGGGTACGTTTTCCCATGGTGCGTAAAGGATTCCTTGCCTCGCCGGATAATCCGCAAGGCGTGCGCGGGCAGGATGAGTTTGTTCGTGTTAGCTGGGACGATGCACTGAATCTTATCGATGCGCAGCATAAACGCATCCGTGACAGTTACGGTCCAGCCTCGATTTTTGCCGGCTCGTACGGCTGGCGGTCGAACGGGGTATTACACAAAGCGGCGACCCTGCTGCAGCGCTATATGGCGCTGGCGGGGGGATATACCGGGCACCTGGGGGATTATTCTACGGGGGCGGCACAGGCCATCATGCCGTATGTAGTAGGTGGCAACGAAGTTTACCAGCAGCAGACCAGCTGGCCGATGGTGCTGGAGCATAGCGATGTGGTGGTGCTGTGGAGTGCTAACCCACTGAATACGCTTAAAATTGCCTGGAATGCTTCTGACGAACAGGGTATTGCTTACTTTGAAGCGCTGCGCGATAGCGGTAAGCGATTGATCTGCATCGATCCAATGCGATCGGAAAGTGTGGCGTTCTTTGGCGACAAGATGGAATGGATTGCCCCGCATATGGGGACCGACGTAGCGTTGATGCTGGGTATCGCGTATACGCTGGTGGAAAACGACTGGCATGACGAGGATTTTCTCGCCCGTTGTACAACCGGATATGATTCGTTCGCCGACTACCTGCTGGGTAAATCCGATGGGATAGCGAAAACGGCAGAGTGGGCTGCTGAAATTTGTGGTATTCCGGCAGCGAAAATACGCGAACTTGCAGCAATATTTCACCAAAATACCACCATGCTGATGGCCGGTTGGGGTATGCAGCGTCAGCAGTATGGCGAGCAAAAACACTGGATGATCGTCACGCTGGCCGCCATGCTCGGTCAAATTGGCACGCCCGGCGGTGGCTTTGGACTGTCGTATCATTTTGCCAACGGAGGGAACCCGACGCGTCGTGCAGCGGTACTGGCTTCGATGCAAGGGAGCCTCAAAGGCGGCACCGACGCGGTGGATAAAATCCCGGTGGCGCGTATCGTCGAGGCGCTGGAAAATCCCGGCGGTTTCTATCAGCACAACGGTATGGATCGGCATTTCCCGGACATCCGCATGCTCTGGTGGGCCGGGGGCGCAAACTTCACGCATCACCAGGACACCAATCGTCTGATCCGCGCCTGGCAAAAGCCGGAACTGGTGGTTATCTCGGAGTGTTTCTGGACCGCTGCGGCGAAGCATGCCGATATCGTGTTACCCGCGACAACCTCTTTTGAACGTAACGATTTGACCATGACCGGAGACTACAGCAACCAGCATCTGGTGCCGATGAAGCAGGTCGTACCGCCACAGGCTGAAGCGCGCAACGATTTTGATGTTTTTGCCGAGCTGAGTGAGCGCTGGGAACAGGGCGGTTATACCCGATTCACTGAGGGGAAAAGCGAACTGGCGTGGCTGGAAACTTTTTACGACATTGCTGCGCAGCGTGGTGCCAGCCAGCAGGTTACACTGCCGCCCTTCGCTGAGTTCTGGCAAAAGAATGCACTGATCGAAATGCCGGAAAACGCCGCAAATACGCAGTTCATCCGTTTTGCTGATTTTCGCCGCGATCCACAGGCGCATCCGCTGAAAACGGACAGTGGAAAAATTGAAATCTATTCTGCAAAAATTGCAGGTTACGGCTATGCGGATTGTGCAGGACACCCGATGTGGCTGGAGCCCGATGAGTGGTTCGGCAATGCCGAACCCGACCAACTGCAGGTGCTCTCCGCCCATCCGGCTCACCGTTTGCACAGCCAGCTCAACTACAGTGCGTTACGCGAACAGTATGCGGTGGCGGATCGGGAGCCGGTGACAATACACCCGCAGGATGCGCAAGCGCGGGGGATTGCAGATGGCGATACGGTCAGGGTGTGGAACCACCGCGGGCATATCCTGGCGGGTGCAGTTGTGACGACAGGGATCAAACCCGGCGTCATCTGTATTCACGAGGGGGCCTGGCCTGATTTGGACCCGGCCGCCGACGGTATTTGTAAAAATGGCGCTGTCAACGTGCTGACCAAAGATCTCCCCAGCTCGAAGCTGGGGAACGGCTGTGCGGGCAATACCGCGCTGGCGTGGCTGGAGAAGTACAGTGGGCCGAACCTGGTGCTTACGGCGTTTGATCCACCTGCCAGCCCATAATCCAGGTTGGATGGTGAGTCTCTTCCTGCCACGCGCTGTCTTCAATGCGAAAGCCCAGTGCGTGGTAGAAGTTTACCGCTGATTGATTCTTCTGGTAGACCTCCAGGCTGAGCCACGAAAAGCGCTGCTGCACATGTTGCACCAGCGCTTTGCCGATACCGCTTCTGATGGCGGCAGGCTCTACAAACAGCGCGCCTAAAAAGCGCTCTTCCATCACGCTGGCAAAACCTTTGAGCACACCGTTTTCTTCCCACACCCAGGTTTGCGCAGCGGGCAGGTAGACATCACGTACGATAGGCTCACTCTCGCGCCAGTAGCGTTCTTCGATAAAAGGATGGGCAAAAATGGTGCTTTCCATCCACAGTGCCAGAATGGGTGCCAGATCGTCAGCGTTGGATTCACGAATCATGTTGTTCTCCTGGGTAGCACATGCAGCCGATGACATGGTCGTTGACCAGACCGCATGCCTGCATAAAGGAGTAACAGATGGTGGTGCCAACAAACTTAAATCCCCGTTTTTTTAACGCTTTAGAAAGTGCGTCAGAGGCAGGCGTTGAAGTAGGGATATCGCTCAGACTGGCTGCACGGGTTAACTGCGGTTGGTTATCGACGAATGACCAGACGAACTCGCTAAACGGCTCACCGTTTTGCTCCATTGCCAAAAAGGCGCGGGCGTTGCCGATAATGGCCTGAATCTTTCCTCGATGGCGAATAATACCGGCATCCAGTACCAGCCTTTCTACATCCTCTTCGGTCATCGCCGCAACGGTTGCAGGATCGAAGTGGTGGAATGCCTGTCGATAGTTTTCCCGTTTCTTTAGCACCGTTATCCACGACAGCCCAGCCTGCTGGCCTTCAAGGCAGATCATTTCGAACAGCTTTTTACCATCGGTTTCCGGGACGCCCCATTCCTTGTCATGATAGGCAATGTATAGTGGATCCTGACTGACCCAACCGCAACGCTGCATACTCTTCCTCGCTGTTTTTACTGGCGTAAAAATTTCATTCGGCCCGCCTTGACGCGCCCGCTAAAAAGACAATATTTAATACAGGGCCTCATGTGCCCGATATCCTTTAAACAATGACAATAATATCGCCGAATTCGGCTCTTTTCTGGAGTCGCGTTGATGATTATAAGAAACAGTAGTGGTCGTCAGAGGTTAATCCTGGCGAACGTCATCGTCTGTGCGCTGTTTGCCAATACGGCATATGGCTGGCAACAAGAATATATCGTTGATGCGCTGTCCGGTCATACGTCGGAACGTTATACATGGGACAGCGATCACCAACCACGTTATAACGACATCCTGGAAGAGCGTATTCGCTCCACCCAGAACGTGGCGGGGCCGGTGGTGAATCTTGCGGACCAAGCGGCTCTGGATGCGACCAGCGGTATGAGTGTGGGCTGGAATTTTCCCCTTTCCCGTAAGGTGACGACGGGGCCCGTCGCAGCCCTGCATTATGATGGTTCAACCGCATCTACCTACAACGAATTTGGCGACAGTGTGACTTCGCTAACGCTGACCGATCCGATGTGGCATGCCAGCGTCAGTACCCTGGGTTGGCGGGTCGACTCGCAGCTTGGCGATATACGGCCATGGGCGCAAATCAGTTATAACCAGCAATTTGGCGAGAATATCTGGAAGGCGCAATCGGGTCTCAATCGTATGGCGGCGACGAGTCAGGATGGTAACTGGGTCGATGTCACTGTCGGTGCAGATATGCTGCTGAATCAGCATATGGCTGCCTATGCGGCACTTTCTCAGGCAGAAAACAGTACGAATAACAGCGACTACCTGTACACCATGGGAGTGAGCGCCAAATTTTAACGAAAAAAAGCCTGGATAAAACACCTCTGTAACATATTGGGATCAAGAATCACACGCATTCCAGCGATAGCGTGCACTAACTCCGGCAATAAAATTCAGTAACCCGACTTTTTGTCTCGTCATTCATTCCGCAATCCAGGCATTTCATTCCGTCCTGATGGCATTTCATGCCGTTTTCTCCTGGTCATAAAAGCACTTCGGTATGGTTGTCGGCAGAGAATTTCCCATTTTGTTTATGCAGGAAGACTGCCATGAAAACTTCTGATTATCAGCGTACCCGGTGGCTGACACTGATCGGCACCATCATTACCCAATTTGCATTAGGTTCTGTTTATACCTGGAGCCTGTTCAATGGCGCACTCTCTTCAAAGCTTGATGCACCGGTTAGTCAGGTTGCATTTTCCTTTGGTTTGCTGAGTCTGGGTCTGGCGATCTCTTCTTCCGTCGCCGGGAAGCTTCAGGAACGTTTCGGCGTGAAACGCGTCACCATGGCATCCGGTATCTTACTGGGTGTGGGCTTCTTCTTAACCGCGCATTCTGACAGCCTGATTATGCTGTGGCTGAGTGCCGGTGTACTGGTTGGTCTGGCTGACGGTGCAGGATACCTGTTAACCCTGTCCAACTGCGTGAAATGGTTCCCTGAGCGTAAAGGGCTGATTTCCGCCTTTGCGATCGGTTCTTACGGCCTGGGTAGCCTCGGTTTTAAATTTATCGACAGCCAACTGCTGAGCACAGTGGGTCTGGAAAAGACCTTTATGATTTGGGGCGCGATTGTACTGGTGATGATTGTCTTTGGCTCCACGCTGATGAAAGATGCGCCAAACCAGGACGTTAAAGCCGTAAATGGCGTGGTAGAGAACGACTACACGCTGGCGCAATCCATGCGTAAACCACAGTACTGGATGTTGGCAGTGATGTTCCTGACAGCATGCATGAGCGGGCTTTACGTGATTGGTGTCGCGAAAGATATCGCCCAAAGCCTGGCAAAAATGGATGTGGCAACAGCAGCGAATGCGGTAACTGTTATTTCTATCGCGAACCTGTCAGGTCGTCTGGTTCTGGGTATTCTGTCCGACAAAATTTCCCGTATTCGCGTTATCACCATTGGTCAGGTTGTTTCGCTGGTGGGTATGGCGGCGCTGCTTTTTGCTCCGCTGAATGAAGTGACATTCTTCGCAGCCATTGCCTGTGTCGCCTTCAACTTCGGTGGCACCATTACGGTTTTCCCGTCACTGGTGAGTGAGTTCTTCGGCCTGAATAACCTCGCGAAAAACTATGGGGTCATCTACCTGGGCTTCGGGATTGGCAGCATCTGCGGGTCAATTATCGCCTCGCTGTTCGGCGGTTTCTATGTGACCTTCTGCGTTATCTTTGCGCTGTTAATCATCTCGCTGGCGCTGTCCACGACCATTCGCCAGCCGCAGCGTAGTGTATTTACAGAGGCACACGCCTGATTTTACTCTTTGTCTGATTTATACACGGCGCATATATTTACAAAAATATATGCGCCGTTTGCATTCTCCATAAGCACTTTTCTCCCCTCCTGTGGTCTACTTAGCCGCGCCCGTAGACATTTCATCTCTGCTGTTGTCGCATTTTTCCCTGTTTGGTTCGATTGACCACTTCACAGGGTGTTTTTATCCCGATTCCCAGGGTTTTTTTGCATGAGATACATTAAATCGATGACGCAGCAAAAGCTTAGCTTCTTGCTTGCGATCTATATCGGTCTGTTTATGAACTGCGCAGTTTTTTATCGCCGCATTGGCAGCTATGTGCAGGAATTTACCGCGCTGAAAGGAATCTCTGCGGTTGTTGAATTGGCCGGCACCGTGCTGGTTACCTTCTTTTTACTTCGTCTTCTGTCTCTGTTTGGTCGGCGGGCCTGGCGCGTACTGGCTACCTTTGTGGTGCTGTGTTCCGCTGGTGCCAGCTATTACATGACCTTCCTGAATGTGGTAATTGGCTACGGCATTATTGCCTCGGTCATGACAACCGATATTGATTTATCAAAGGAAGTTGTGGGCTGGCATTTTATTGTGTGGCTGGTCTCGGTCAGCATCTTACCGCTGCTGCTTATCTGGAATAATCGCTGCCGCTATACCCTGTTAAAACAGATACGTACGCCAGGTATGAGATGGCGTAGCGTGGCCGTTGTTTTGTTGGCTGGCTTGATGGTGTGGGCGCCGATTCGGTTACTGGGAATACAGCAGAAATCGGTTGAACGGGAAACGGGTATTGATTTGCCCAGCTACGGTGGCGTAGTGGCAAATTCATATTTGCCTTCAAACTGGTTGTCTGCGCTGGGTCTGTATGCCTGGGCGCAGGTTGATGAGTCTTCAGATAACAAGTCGCTGATGAATCCGGCGAAGAAATTTACCTACGTCGCCCCCAAGAATATTGATGATACCTACGTCGTGTTTATTATCGGCGAAACGACCCGTTGGGATCATATGGGTATTTTTGGCTACGAGAGAAATACTACGCCAAGGCTGGCTCAGGAAAAAAACCTGGCCGCTTTCCGCGGATATTCGTGTGATACGGCAACCAAACTTTCGCTACGCTGTATGTTTGTTCGTGAAGGCGGAGCAGAGGAAAACCCGCAGCGTACGCTGAAAGAACAAAACGTCTTTTCTGTACTCAGCCAGCTAGGTTTTAATACCGATCTCTACGCGATGCAAAGTGAGATGTGGTTTTACAGCAACACGATGGCGGAGAACATCGCATATCGTGAGCAGATTGGCGCTGAGCCGCGTAACCGTGGCAAAACGGTTGACGATATGCTGCTGATTTCTGAGATGCAGCAATCAATCAAACCGGATGATAACGGTAAGCACCTGATTATCCTGCATACCAAAGGCTCACACTTTAACTACACGCAGCGCTATACCCGTGAGTACGCCCAGTGGAAGCCGGAGTGTGTCAATGTTGATAGCGGTTGTTCGAAAGCGCAGATGATTAACTCATTTGATAACTCGGTAACTTATGTTGACCACTTTATCACCAAAGTGTTTGACCAGCTGCGCGATAAGAAAGCGATCGTGTTCTATGCTGCCGATCACGGTGAGTCGATCAACGAGCGTGAACACCTGCACGGTACGCCACGTAAAATGGCACCACCAGAGCAGTTCCGCGTTCCTATGTTGGTGTGGATGTCTGATAAGTATCTGGAAGACCCCGATCATGCGAAAGCCTTCGCCCACCTTAAGCAGGAGGCTGATATGAAGGTTCCGCGTCGCCATGTTGAACTGTACGACACCATTCTCGGTTGCCTTGGATATACCTCGCCAAACGGCGGTATAAATGAGAATAACAACTGGTGTCATGTCCCGGACGATAAGAAGGTTGTAGCCCGGTAATGGGCTGCTGACTTTCTCACCGATCGAATGGCATTTTGATACTAAGGGATTGACGGGCGCGCAGCTGAGCAGTAAGATGCGCCCCGCATTCGGTGATTGGCGCAGCCTGGTAGCGCACTTCGTTCGGGACGAAGGGGTCGGAGGTTCGAATCCTCTATCACCGACCAAATTTAAAACCCTGCTCAACGAGCAGGGTTTTTTGCATTTGAAGCCCGTGAGGATGAGAACCTCCGGGGGCAAGAGGTTCGACTCGAGCGGAGCGAGAGAACGTTGCGCCAGCAACGGCCCGCAGGGCGAGCCACGAAGTGGCGAGTCATCCTCTATCACCGACCAAATTAGAAAAGCCCGCTCTTTGAGCGGGTTTTTTGCTTTCTGGAATCCAAAAGATTTGTAGGCCTGATAAGCGCAGCGCCATCAGGCAATTAAAGCGCGCGGGAGTCGGCATCGCCGGATGGCGGCGTAGACGCCTTATCCGGCCTACGAACGCAGTGCTATCAGGCAAAACATTGCAGCGTTTTGGCATCGCCGGATGGCGGCGTAGACGCCTTATCCGGCCTACGAACGCAGCGCCATCAGGCAAAACATTACACCGTTTTGGCATCGCAAGCACCTTATCCGGCCTACAGGCAAGCGCTGACAGGATGTATTTTGCGTTTTCCCATCCCCATTTTGACCTTCATTTTATCTGCAAAAATTGTGCACCACTTCCCACTGACTGTTAACGATTCTGTGACATATTCCATTGCCTTTTTTTATATTTGCTTGAATCTTTTTTTGCGTTACTTATGGCTGAACCTAGCATTTTCCGCTGTGCGTTTTAACGTTCATGGTATTAATCGCTCAGATATGCAGCATGTGTTGAGAAAATTTTCATAATTTGCATAAATGTTAATCACCAAATGTTTCTGAATATGAAGATATTTATTCTGGCATAGTGCGCGTAGCACAAATTTCCCTGCTGAAAATACCCGTCTGCACTTTTTTTAATCTTTGTTTGCCAATTCTCACCGTTGGTGTAAATCACGGTTACCTGTATTGACGTTTTCACATTCTGTTGACAGATTGTAGGGCATGAGGGGCATTTCATGGAGAATCCGCACTGCAACTCAGTCGCTTATGTGAACGGAATCCCCATCCTCTTAACGCCGACCCGGCCGGGTAAAAAACAAAAAAGGCCAGGCGGTGCAAACCCACTGCAAAGGGTAAAACAACAAACATCACATTTGGAGCAGAAGAATGAGTATTTCCTTGAAGAAGTCAGGGATGCTGAAGCTTGGTCTGAGCCTGGTGGCCATGACCTGCGCCGCAAGCGTACAGGCTAAAACTCTGGTTTATTGTTCAGAAGGATCTCCTGAAGGCTTTAACCCACAGCTTTTCACCTCTGGTACTACCTATGATGCCAGCTCCGTACCGATCTATAACCGCCTGGTTGAATTCAAAACCGGTACCACCGAAGTGATCCCCGGCCTTGCTGAGAAGTGGGAAATCAGCGAAGACGGTAAAACCTATACCTTCCACCTGCGGCAGGGCGTGAAGTGGCAGGACAATAAAGAATTCAAGCCGACGCGTGATTTCAACGCTGATGACGTGGTGTTCTCTTTCGATCGTCAGAAAAATGCTCAGAACCCGTACCATAAAGTTTCTGGCGGCAGCTACGAATACTTCGAAGGGATGGGTCTGCCAGACCTGATCAGTGAAGTGAAGAAAGTGGACGATAAAACTGTCCAGTTCGTACTGACCCGTCCGGAAGCACCGTTCCTGGCTGACCTGGCTATGGACTTCGCCTCTATTCTTTCTAAAGAATATGCGGACAACATGCTGAAGGCCGGTTCGCCGGAGAAAGTTGACCTGAACCCAATCGGTACTGGTCCGTTCCAGCTGCAGCAGTACCAGAAAGATTCTCGTATTCTGTATAAAGCGTTCGACGGCTTCTGGGGCACCAAGCCGCAGATTGACCGTCTGGTCTTCTCCATTACGCCTGACGCTTCCGTGCGTTATGCCAAACTGCAGAAAAATGAATGCCAGGTGATGCCGTATCCGAACCCGGCGGACATTGCGCGCATGAAGCAGGACAAAAATATCAATCTGATGGAGCAGGCTGGTCTGAACGTCGGTTATCTCTCTTTCAACACCGAGAAGAAACCGTTTGATGACGTGAAAGTTCGTCAGGCGTTGACCTATGCGGTAAACAAAGAAGCGATCATCAAAGCTGTTTATCAGGGGGCTGGCGTTGCCGCGAAGAACCTGATCCCGCCGACCATGTGGGGCTATAACGACGACGTTAAAGATTACAACTACGATCCTGAGAAAGCGAAAGCACTGCTGAAAGAAGCCGGTCAGGATAAAGGCTTTACCGTTGAACTGTGGGCAATGCCGGTACAGCGTCCGTATAACCCGAACGCGCGCCGTATGGCTGAAATGATCCAGGCTGACTGGGCGAAAATTGGTGTTCAGGCCAAGATTGTTACCTACGAATGGGGTGAGTACCTCAAGCGTGCCAAGTCTGGTGAACATCAGGCTGTAATGATGGGCTGGACCGGCGATAACGGGGATCCGGATAACTTCTTCGCCACGCTGTTTAGCTGTGCTGCGGCGAAAGATGGCTCCAACTACTCCCGCTGGTGCTACAAGCCGTTTGAAGATCTGATTCAGCCGGCACGTGCAACCGATGACCACAACAAGCGTATTGAGCTCTACAAACAGGCTCAGGTTGTGATGCATGACCAGGCACCTGCGCTGATCATTGCTCACTCCACCGTGTACGAGCCAGTGCGTAAAGAAGTCAAAGGCTATGTGGTTGATCCATTAGGCAAACACCACTTCGAAAACGTTTCTGTCGAATAATTAAAAGCAATTAAGGAAGCGCTGCGCCCCGGTATTGTGTAAGCCGGATAAGCGCAGCGCCATCCGGCGTAATGCTTTACCCGCGATGCAGTTTGCGTGGGATAAGATTTGTGAGCAATACAGACGCACTGTCACCAGGCTGCGCGTCATTAGAGAGAATCCGGGTTATGTTGCAGTTCATTCTCCGACGTTTGGGACTCGTCATCCCCACGTTTATCGGTATCACTCTTCTCACCTTTGCCTTCGTCCATATGATCCCCGGCGATCCGGTCATGATCATGGCAGGTGAACGTGGGATCTCCCCTGAGCGTCACGCTCAATTGCTGGCTGAACTTGGTCTGGATAAGCCGATGTGGCAGCAGTACCTCCATTATATTTGGGGGGTTATGCATGGTGATCTCGGTATCTCGCTGAAAAGCCGCTTACCGGTGTGGGAAGAGTTCGTGCCTCGCTTTAAAGCGACACTGGAACTCGGTGTCTGCGCCATGATTTTCGCCGTCGCAGTGGGTATCCCGGTGGGTGTACTGGCCGCCGTTAAGCGTGGTTCTATTTTTGATCATACCGCCGTTGGTCTGGCGCTGACCGGTTACTCAATGCCTATCTTCTGGTGGGGCATGATGCTGATCATGTTGGTTTCTGTGCAGTGGAATCTGACGCCGGTTTCCGGTCGTGTGAGTGACATGGTGTTCCTTGATGATTCCAATCCACTGACCGGATTTATGCTGATCGACACAGCCATCTGGGGTGAAGAGGGCAACTTCATTGATGCGCTGGCGCATATGATCCTGCCGGCGATGGTGCTTGGCACCATTCCCCTGGCGGTGATTGTGCGTATGACCCGTTCATCGATGTTGGAAGTGCTGGGCGAAGACTACATTCGTACCGCGCGCGCCAAAGGGTTGACCCGTATGCGCGTCATCATCATTCATGCTCTGCGCAACGCCATGCTGCCTGTTGTGACCGTTATTGGCCTTCAGGTCGGTACGCTGCTGGCGGGGGCGATCCTGACCGAAACCATCTTCTCGTGGCCAGGTCTGGGGCGCTGGCTGATTGATGCGCTGCAACGCCGTGATTATCCGGTAGTGCAGGGCGGGGTATTACTGGTGGCGACGATGATTATTCTCGTCAACCTGCTGGTAGACCTACTGTACGGCGTGGTGAACCCGCGTATTCGGCATAAGAAGTAAGGGGCCATCATGTCACAGGTTACTGAAAATAAAGTTATTGCTGCACCGGTGCCGATGACCCCGTTGCAGGAGTTCTGGCACTATTTTAAACGCAACAAAGGTGCGGTTGTCGGGCTGGTGTATGTGGTGGTGATGATCCTGATTGCGGTCTTTGCCAACGTTCTCGCACCGTACAATCCAGCTGATCAGTTCCGCGATACGCTATTGGCCCCACCTGCGTGGCAGGAAGGTGGCACCATGGCACATCTGTTCGGTACTGACGATGTAGGCCGCGATGTGCTGTCGCGTCTGATGTATGGCGCGCGTTTATCGCTGCTGGTTGGCTGCCTGGTGGTCGTACTGTCCCTGTTGATGGGCGTGGTGCTCGGTCTGGTTGCCGGTTACTTTGGCGGTATCGTCGATAACGTCATCATGCGTGTGGTCGATATTATGCTGGCGCTGCCGAGCCTGTTGCTGGCTCTGGTGCTGGTTGCCGTATTTGGTCCTTCTATTGGTAACGCCGCGCTGGCGCTGACGTTTGTGGCATTGCCGCACTATGTCCGTCTGACGCGTGCCGCAGTCCTGGTGGAAGTGAACCGCGATTACGTTACCGCTTCCCGCGTAGCGGGTGCAGGTGCGATGCGTCAGATGTTCGTTAATATTCTTCCTAACTGTCTTGCGCCGCTGATCGTTCAGGCGTCGCTCGGTTTCTCTAACGCTATTCTCGATATGGCCGCGCTTGGCTTCCTGGGTATGGGTGCGCAACCACCAACACCGGAATGGGGAACCATGCTCTCCGACGTGTTGCAGTTTGCGCAGAGTGCCTGGTGGGTCGTGACCTTCCCGGGTCTGGCGATCCTGCTGACGGTGCTGGCATTTAACCTGATGGGTGACGGTCTGCGTGACGCGCTCGATCCCAAACTGAAGCAGTAAGAGGTTCGAGATGGCGTTATTAAATGTAGATAAATTATCGGTGCACTTCGGTGACGTTGGTTCCGAATTCCGCGCCGTAGACCGTATTAGTTACAGTGTGAACCAGGGCGAAGTGGTTGGTATTGTGGGCGAATCCGGCTCCGGTAAATCGGTCAGTTCGCTGGCGATTATGGGGCTGATTGACTACCCCGGCCGCGTGATGGCCGAAAATCTGGAGTTTAACGGTCGCGATCTGAAGCGTATCTCTGAGAAAGAGCGTCGTCAGTTGGTGGGTGCGGAAGTGGCAATGATCTTCCAGGACCCGATGACCAGTCTTAACCCGTGCTATACCGTGGGTTACCAGATCATGGAAGCCATTAAGGTGCACCAGGGCGGAAATAAAAAAACGCGTGTTCAGCGGGCAATTGACCTGCTAACGCTGGTGGGTATCCCTGACCCGGCCTCGCGTCTGGATGTGTATCCGCACCAGCTGTCCGGTGGGATGAGCCAGCGTGTGATGATCGCGATGGCGATCGCCTGTCGTCCGAAGCTGCTCATTGCCGACGAACCGACAACAGCGCTGGATGTGACCATTCAGGCACAGATCATTGAGCTGCTGTTGGAACTGCAACAGAAAGAGAATATGGCGCTGGTTCTGATCACTCATGACCTGGCGCTGGTGGCGGAGGCTGCGCATAAAATTATCGTGATGTATGCCGGTCAGGTGGTGGAAACCGGAGCGGCGCACGACATTTTCCGCGCACCGCGTCATCCATATACCCAGGCGTTGCTGCGTGCGTTGCCAGAGTTTGCTCAGGATAAAGCGCGTCTGGCATCGTTGCTGGGTGTGGTGCCAGGGAAATATGACCGCCCGAACGGTTGTCTGTTGAATCCTCGCTGCCCCTATGCAACCGACAAATGCCGGGCTGAAGAACCTGAACTGAACCTGCTGGAAGGCGGTCGTCAGTCGAAATGCCACTACCCACTTGATGATGCCGGGAGGCCTGGGCTATGAGTACGCAAAAGGCCGCTTTGCCACAGCCGCTGTTGCAGGCCATTGAACTGAAAAAACACTATCCGGTGAAGAAGGGTATGTTCGCCCCGGAACGCCTGGTGAAAGCGCTGGACGGCGTTTCGTTCACCTTAGAGCGCGGTAAAACATTGGCGGTAGTCGGTGAGTCGGGTTGTGGGAAATCCACTCTTGGACGCCTGCTGACGATGATTGAAGTCCCGACCGGCGGTGAACTGTATTACCAGGGACAGGATCTGCTGAAGCACGACCCGCAGGCGCAGAAGTTGCGTCGGCAGAAAATCCAGATTGTGTTCCAGAACCCGTACGGTTCTCTGAACCCGCGTAAGAAAGTGGGGCAGATTCTGGAAGAGCCGTTGCTGATCAACTCCACGCTCAGCAAAGAGCAGCGCCGTGAAAAAGCGCTGGCGATGATGGCGAAAGTGGGGCTGAAAACCGAGCACTACGACCGCTATCCGCATATGTTCTCCGGCGGTCAGCGTCAGCGTATTGCGATTGCCCGTGGCCTGATGCTTGACCCGGACGTAGTGATTGCCGACGAACCCGTTTCCGCGCTGGATGTATCCGTGCGTGCGCAGGTGTTGAACCTGATGATGGATCTGCAGCAGGAACTGGGGCTGTCCTACGTCTTTATCTCGCACGACCTGTCGGTAGTGGAACATATTGCGGATGAAGTGATGGTGATGTACCTGGGCCGTTGTGTGGAGAAGGGCACCAAGGATCAGATCTTCAATAATCCGCGCCATCCGTATACGCAGGCGTTGCTTTCTGCGACACCACGTCTGAACCCGGATGACCGTCGCGAGCGCATTAAGCTGACCGGCGAGCTGCCAAGCCCGCTGAATCCGCCACCAGGCTGTGCGTTCAATGCCCGTTGCCGTCGTCGCTTTGGTCCTTGTACCCAGCTACAGCCACAGTTGAAAGACTACGGCGGCCAACTGGTAGCGTGCTTTGCCGTTGACCAGGATGAAAATCCGCAGCAATAAACGTGGGTTATGACCCAATAACCGGAGCCTTGTGCTCCGGTTTTTTTATAATTCGTTTTTACTCCCACAATGTGAGTCCATTGGCAGAACATTATTCCATAGTGTCTAGAATGTAGTCAGGTTGGCTTTCGTCACAGAAATATCTACTTCGCAGTTGCTAACTACCAGGAGCAAATGTGGTCACGATACGCTGGGATATTAAAACAATTGATCGTCTGTCGATGGTTGAGGATGTCCTGAAGGAATTTTCCTGCTGTGATATCAATATCATCTCCATGAAAGTTACGCCTGGACGCATTCTGATTAAATCCTGGTGTCGCCAATTGCAGGATATTTCCTGCGTACAATCCTGCTTAAGCCAGCGCGCTGATATTATTAACGTTGCATATCTGTGCGAAGAGATAAGCGAACTGTCGATGTCTGAACCGGAACGTCCGCGTTATTTTTCTGACATTATTTGCAGCAGCCAGAGCATGCAACTGCTGATAGAAAAAGCGATCAGAATAGCGGATAGCAAATATACCGTTTTGGTACGTGGTGAAACCGGAACCGGTAAGGAACTGCTTGCCCGGGCCATCCATAATTCCGGGCAGCGACGTTTTTATCCGTTTATTCCGGTTAACTGTTCAGCACTTCCCGAGTCGCTGATGGAAAGTGAGTTTTTTGGCTATGAGAAAGGGGCCTTCAGTGGCGCGGATTGTAAAGGCAAAAAAGGGCTGTTTGAAATGGCTGATAAAGGCACCCTTTTTCTGGATGAATTTGGTGAAATGTCGCTGAGCTTACAGGCCAAATTGTTGCGTGTCCTCCAGGATGGGGGGATCCGTCGCGTTGGCGGGGCGCAAACCATTCCGGTTAATGCGCGTATTATTGTGGCGACGAACGCAAATCTGGAAGAGATGGTGGAGCAACGTCTGCTGCGCGCCGATCTCTATTACCGCATCAACGTACTTTCACTCACCATTCCACCGTTACGCGAGCGCCCGCAGGATATCAGTCTGCTGATCCGCCACTTTGTGCAGAAATACGCGAAGGAGTTCCAACGGCGAATTATTCTGGATAAAGCCTGTTTTGACGCTTTGCACCAGCACAGCTGGCCGGGGAACGTACGCGAGCTGGAAAACACGATTATTCGTCTGATGCTGATGGCCGAATCTGATGTTATTACCCGGGAAGACCTGGGGATGGCGAATCTGTCGGCAGGCGAATTGCGCCACACTCAACGTCCGTTTAAAGAACAGGTCCAGTGCGCTGAGCGTCAGTTAATTGAGCAGATGGTGGAAGAGAATGTGTCGTCGCGGCATATTGCTAAGGTGCTGGGCGTATCGCATACCACGGTATTGAATAAAATTCGTAGCTACCAGCTTGAGAGCGTGAGTTAAGCGCCGCCAGACATTGACGGCGCTGTCATCGGATTATTCAATCAGTTTTAACAGTGGCGACAGGCACAGCAAAATCCCGTAGATCAGGATTAGCCAGGTTTTTAGCCCGCGCAGTTTTTCCAGTTGCGCCACTTTATAGATCAAGAAAAACGGAATAATACACGACACAATTCCATATAGCGGACTGCCTAACTGGAAGAATACCAGCACTGAGACGCGGAACGAAACCCAAATAACCAGCGTAATAACGATAAACGTGCAAATACCCAATGTAAGCACTAGTGGGTTTATTTTATCAACATCAATTACGCGGCTAAGTACGTTAAGGATAATCCCTTTAATCGCTTCATGGAAGCCCAGGTAAATACCGAAGAATGCGGTCAGGACAGCAAAGATATTCAATATCGTGGAGGTGATATGAATAATCTGACCAGGAATGACCTGCGCCGCCAGAGCCAGTGCAGAAATATTCTGTTCGAAGGCTGAAACCGCCTCTTCGTGGCTAATCGAAAAGGTAAATGAGAATGAGAAAAACAGGATGACTGCAATCAACGTAATGTAGCTGATGCGGTGGGTACGAATGGCCATGCGCGTTGCCAGCACCCGGTCAGCCACCCGTTTGCGGTAGGCGATATTCATGGGGTTGAGCACCTGAATAAACACCGCAGAGAAGAAGCAGAATGGGATGGTCAACAGAACGTCACGAAAGAAGACCGAAGCTTCAGGAAAGGCGCTGATATTGCTGAAGTTCCAGTGTGGGACCATCGCAAAGCCGAAGATAATGATAATGCCGACTTTTACCACCACCATCGGGCCGGAGATTTTGAACAGCAGCTTTTCTCCACCGGAAGCAATGGCGACCAGTACCGCAAAAATAGCCACTTTATAGATGATTGATTGCGAAAGGTCGGTGTCGGTTAGCCCGAAGGTTTTTATATATGAGGCACTGTCAAAAACAACGGATAATGAATAGATGAATATTCCATGAATAATCATCAAAAAGTAAATTACACCGAGAAATACACCCCAATTTTTTCCAAGGTAATGACTTATAATATCGGTGTAGTCATTGCAGGTTTCACTTTCGGATAATGTTTTTAAATAAATGTCCTGCACAATATACGTTGCCGGGTAAGCGATAATAAAGGCGACAATAAAAACCCAAATGCCGGTTAAGCCAATTTGTACCGGCATCAGAACTGTACCAGCACCAATTGCCATGCCGATGCAGAGTAATACCCAGCCAAAATCGTATTTTGTAAATGGTATTTTCTTTGAGAATGGTACGGCGGTTGCTGTATTGTTGCTTAATTGTAATGTGTTGTCCTGCATAGAACCCCCTGCCCAAAATACCCGTTCTCCCCAAAAAAGGAGTGCGCGTATAGCCAGACTGTTGTGCCTTGATTCTCAACGACCTGAACCGATCGTCGTCGGTTCAGGTCGTAATGGTCAGAATGTTGCCTTTCTGATGGCGTGTTCAAGGTCGTTAATAATATCTTCTGGATCTTCAAGACCGACAGAAAGACGGATAAGTCCGTCGGTAATACCTGCTTTAAGCCGTTCCTCTGGCGCAACGGGCGAATGTGTCATAGACGCTGGGTGCTGAATGAGGGTTTCGGTATCACCGAGACTGACCGCGAGGAGGCACAATTCTACAGAATTGATCATCCGTCTGCCAGCATCGAGGCCGCCGGCAATTTCAAAGCTGATAATTCCCCCGGGCAGGCTCATCTGCCGTTGGCCCAGCTCATACTGTGGGTGCGAAGTCAGACCTGGATAATACACGCGGGTAATGGAGGGATGTCCTTCCAGGAAACGGGCAATTTTCAGCGCGTTTTCACAGTGACGTTCCATACGAATGCCCAATGTTTTAACGCCGCGTAGGGTTAGCCAGGCGTTGAAAGGGCTCATACAGCCGCCGGTAATATCCTTCAAACCAACAAACCGCGCCTGGTCGATAAACTCCTGCTTCCCGACAATGATGCCGCCAATCACATCACCGTGTCCGTTAATGTACTTGGTTACACTGTGGACCACGATGTCTGCGCCCAATTGCAGAGGCTGCTGACAATATGGCGACATAAAGGTGTTATCCACGACCAGCAAAGCGCCCTGCTGGTGGGCAATGCCCGCCACTGTTTCGATATCGACCAATGAGAGCGTCGGGTTGGCGGGCGTTTCGATATACACAACTTTAGTTTCCGGCCGCATCGCGGCGCGGATTTCTTCCGGTTTCGCGGCGTCGACAAAACTCACGTTAATGCCGAACTTCGGCATGCTGTGCGACAGAAATGCGTGAGTACAACCATAAATTGCGCTGGCAGAAACGATATGGTCACCTTGTTGACACAGCGTCAGCAGAGTTGTGGTGATGGCGGAAATGCCGGATGCCGTTGCCAGCGCGGCTTCACCCCTTTCCAGAACTGCCAGCTTTTTCTCCAGCGCATCGGTGGTGGGGTTACCCAAACGGGTATAAATGTACCCGGACTCTTCGAGCGCAAAGCGGGCGGCACCCTGTTCGGCGCTGTCAAAAACAAACGTTGAAGTCTGGAAGATAGGCGTACTGAGCGCGCCAGTTGAAGGGTCGGGTTGTTGCCCCGCGTGAACGATCTGGGTATTGAATCCGTAAGTACGACAGTCAGACATGATATCTCCTTTAATTCGGAACAGAACAGCTCACACTCAAATAGCAATTGCTGTGCCAGAAAATTAAGATTTAAATATCAATGAATTAGATAATTTTTGTTTCAGGAGAGCGTCAGGAAAGTTGCCAACTGGCAACAATCTTTCCAGCCATATCGGATTTGTAGCGCCGTAATTGCGAGGCTTCACGCAGAGTGGATGGTGCCGGGATGTCAGGGCGAAAAGGTTACCGTAGAATCAGCGGCAAGCCGGGATATCCCGGTGAGGCGCAATGTTGCGGGGGCTTGATCCCCGGCGGCATAGGTTGCTGGAAAGAGAAAACCCCCGCACGTTGTTCGGTAAAAACCTGGCAACAAAACGGGGGCTAACTTGACTCCAGACAAGTTAAGAATAGCCGCGAATAATTGCCATTGCAACGCAGGCGGCTATATGACGCTCATGCAACTGGGTAGTGCTTTCTGGCACGATCTGGCAGCGCCGATCATCGCTGGCATTATTGCCAGCCTGATTGTGAACTGGCTGCGTAACAGTAAGTAATGCCCCTTATGGGTGTCTGGTTGCCGTAATGGCAATATGCGCCCGAACCGGGCCGCAGAGGAAACTTTGCGGCCTTTTTCGCCTTAATTGCAGGCAAATCCCAGCGTCATGTCTCTAACCTGCGGCGATAATGCACAAAGGGAAGTTTTCAGATACCGCCTCTCTTAATACCGCTACGATGGGGTATACTCTGACGGCAGTTTTTGTCTATCCGTGGAGAGTCAGTTTGCGTGTCAGTCGCTCGTTAACAATTAAGCAGATGGCGATGGTTGCGGCCGTTGTCATGGTGTTTGTTTTTATTTTTTGCACCGTTTTGTTGTTCCATTTGGTCCAGCAGAACCGCTATAACACGGCTACGCAACTGGAAAGCATCGCTCGCTCCGTTCGTGAACCTCTGTCGGCCGCCATCCTGAAGGGGGATATCCCCGAAGCAGAATTGATTTTAAGCCGTATCCAGCCCGCTGGCGTGGTCAGTCGCGCGGATGTGGTACTGCCCAACCAGTTTCAGGCATTGCGGATGAGCTTTATCCCTGAACGCCCCGTTCCGGTTACGGTGACTCGACTGTTTGAACTGCCGGTGCAGATTTCGCTCCCGGTCTATTCTCTTGAGCGCTCCGCCAACCCACAGCCGCTGGCGTATCTGGTGTTACAGGCGGATTCATACCGCATGTACAAATTCGTGACGAGCACACTTTCAACGTTAGTGACCATTTACTTACTTTTGTCGTTAATCCTGTCGGTAGCCATCTCCTGGTGTATTAACCGCCTGATTGTGCACCCGTTACGCAAAATTGCTCGCGAACTGAACGATATTCCGCAGCAGGAGCTGATCGGCTATCAACTGACATTACCGCCTATGCATCAGGATGATGAGATTGGGATGCTGGTGCGTAGCTACAACCTGAATCAGCAACTGGTCCTGCGCCACAGTGAAGAGCAGAACGACAATTCGATGCGCTTTCCGGTCTCTGAACTGCCAAATAAGACGTTCTTAATGGGGCTACTGGGGCAGATTGTTACTGGCCCGCAAACAACTGCGCTGATGATTGTCACCTGCGAAACCCTGCGTGATACCGCCGGTGTATTGACCGAGACCCAGCGGGAAATCCTGCTGTTGACGCTGGTTGAGAAACTGAGATCGGTGCTGGCACCCAGAATGGTGCTTACTCAGGTGAGCGGCTATGACTTCGCGATTATTGCGCATGGTGTGAAGGAACCCTGGCATGCAATCACATTAGGTCAGCAAGTACTCACTATCATGAATGAACGGTTGCCTATTCAGGGTATCCAGCTACGCCCGAGCTGCAATATTGGGGTGGCGATGTACTACGGCGATTTGACGGCGGAACAGCTATACAGCCGCGCGCTATCGGCAGTGTTAACCTCGCGTCGCAAGGGTAAAAACCAGATCCAGTTCTTTGATCCGCAGCAAATGGAAGAAGCACAGCAGCGTTTGACTGAAGAGAACGACATTCTGACCGCGCTTGATCACCAGCAATTTGCGTTGTGGATGCAGCCGCAGGTAGAGATCGCCAGCGGCAAGATGTTGAGTGCTGAAGCTTTATTGCGGATGCAGCAGGCAGACGGAAGCTGGGAATTACCGGAAGGGTTAATCGACAGGATTGAATCCTGTGGTCTGATGGTGAAGGTTGGATATTGGGTGCTGGAGGAGTCTTGTCGCCAGCTTGCGGCCTGGCAGGAACGTGGTCTGATGTTACCGCTGTCGGTGAATCTGTCTGCACTACAGCTGATGCACCCCAGTATGGTGTCGGATCTGCTGGAGTTGTTAAACCGTTATCGCATTAAGCCCGGCACCTTGATTCTTGAAGTTACCGAAAGCCGGCATATCGATGATCCGAACGCCGCTGTTGCTATCCTGCGTCCTCTGCGCAATGCGGGGGTACGCATTGCGTTGGATGATTTTGGTATGGGCTATGCGGGTCTGCGACAGTTGCAGCACATGAAGTCACTGCCAGTTGATGTGCTCAAAATCGATAAGATGTTTGTTGAAGGCCTGCCAGAGGATAGCAGTATGATTTCTGCCATTATTCAGCTGGCTCATAGTCTCAATTTGCAAATGATTGCGGAAGGCGTTGAAACCGAAGCGCAACGCGACTGGTTATCACAGGCAGGGGTAGAAGTCGCGCAAGGATTCCTGTTTGCCCGTCCGGTTCCGGCAGATATCTTCGAAGAACGCCATTTAGCGAAGGAATCAGCTGATTACAAAAGTTAAAAAAGGTAGCGCTTGTGCGAGCCAGTTCAAAATTTTTAACAAATTTGTATCAATTATGATCCAGGTGCATTTCTGTCATGTTGTGTGGGTGTTACTTTAAGGCCGCAGGTTAAACAAAACCTTACAAGACCTGTGGTTTTTACTTTAAGGACACCCTATGAAAACCTCTATCTTCAAAAGCCTTTACTTTCAGGTCCTGACAGCAATTGCCATTGGTATCCTCCTTGGCCATTACTACCCTGAATTAGGCGCCCAAATGAAACCGCTTGGCGACGCGTTCGTTAAGCTCATTAAGATGGTCATCGCACCTGTTATCTTCTGTACTGTCGTTACCGGCATTGCAGGTATGGAAAGTATGAAAGCAGTAGGCCGCACAGGTGCGGTTGCACTGCTTTATTTTGAAGTGGTTAGTACGATTGCGCTGATCATTGGTCTTATCATCGTCAACGTGGTGCAACCTGGTGCCGGGATGAACGTCGATCCGGCAACGCTGGATGCCAAAGCGGTAGCGATTTACGCCGAGCAGGCAAAAGACCAGGGGATCGTGGGCTTCCTGATGGATATTATCCCGGGTAGCGTCATCGGCGCGTTCGCCAGCGGCAACATCCTGCAGGTATTGTTGTTTGCGGTGATGTTTGGTTTTGCTCTGCACCGTCTGGGCAGCAAAGGCCAGATGATTTTCAACGTAATTGAAAGTTTCTCGCAGGTTATTTTCGGCATTATCAACATGATCATGCGCCTTGCGCCGATCGGTGCTTTCGGTGCCATGGCCTTTACCATCGGTAAGTATGGCGTCGGAACGCTGGTGCAACTGGGTCAGTTGATTATCTGCTTCTACATCACTTGTATCCTGTTTGTGGTCGTGGTGCTGGGCTCGATTGCTCGCGCAACCGGCTTCAGCATCTTTAAGTTCATCCGCTATATCCGTGAAGAACTGCTGATCGTTCTGGGGACCTCTTCTTCCGAGTCAGCGCTGCCGCGTATGCTTGATAAGATGGAAAAGCTGGGCTGCCGGAAGTCTGTCGTTGGTCTGGTTATTCCCACCGGCTACTCGTTTAACCTTGATGGAACATCGATATATCTGACGATGGCGGCGGTGTTTATCGCGCAGGCCACCAATAGTCATATGGATATCTTCCATCAGATAACCCTGTTGGTGGTGCTGCTGCTCTCCTCGAAAGGTGCAGCGGGCGTGACCGGAAGTGGCTTTATCGTGCTGGCAGCGACGATTTCCGCAGTAGGGCATCTGCCGGTAGCGGGTCTGGCGCTCATCCTGGGTATTGACCGCTTTATGTCTGAAGCGCGTGCGCTGACTAACCTGGTCGGTAACGGTGTGGCAACGGTCGTTGTGGCTAAGTGGGTGAAAGAACTGGACCACAAAAAGCTTGATGATGTGCTGAATAATCGTGCGCCGGATGGCAAAACGCACGATTTATCCTCTTAATCTCGCCACTTATGCCCGTAGTCCCTTCCAGGACTGCGGGCGTTTGCGCATAATTACCCCCTGAGCCTGAAACTGTCTGTTCGACGGTTTCGGGATTTTTTCACTTCTTCCGTGACATTTTTATGTTCTTGCGGTCTAACACGAAGTGTTTTTAACGTCATATTCAGAGAGTCCTTCTCAGGGCTGTCTTTTTATTACCAGGATAGTTGATCAGGGGTTCACATGCAGGGCACAAAAATTCGACTTTTAGCGGGCGGCTTGCTGATGATGGCCTCTGCCGGCTATGTGCAGGCAGATGCGCTCCAGCCTGACCCGGCGTGGCAACAGGGCACGCTGGCGAATGGCCTCCAGTGGCAAGTGTTAGCCACCCCCCAGCGCCCCAGCGACCGTATTGAGGTTCGCCTGCTGGTAAATACCGGTTCACTCACCGAAAGTACGCAACAGAGTGGTTTTAGCCATGCGATCCCACGTATCGCGCTGACGCAAAGCGGTGGCCTTGATGCCACGCAAGCCCGTTCTCTGTGGCAGCAGGGGTTTGATCCTAAACGCCCCATGCCGCCCGTTATCGTTTCCTATGATTCCACGCTGTATAACCTTAGCTTACCCAATAGCCGGAATGACTTGCTGAAAGAGTCGCTTTCATATCTGGCGAATATCTCCGGCAAGCTAACCATTACCCCTGAAACGGTTAACCATGCGCTGAGCAGCGAAGATATGGTGGCAACATGGCCGACGGATACCAAAGAGGGGTGGTGGCGTTATCGTTTGAAAGGTTCCACGCTGTTAGGACACGATCCCGCCGATCCGCTGAAAAAACCGATTGATGCAGCAAAAATTCAGTCGTTCTACCAGAAATGGTATACCCCGGACGCAATGACGCTCATTATCGTCGGTAACGTTGACGCGCGCAGCGTGGCTGAGCAAATCAATAAAACCTTCGGTGAGTTAAAAGGAAAACGTGAAACGCCGGCACCGGTGCCTACGCTCTCTCCATTGCGTGCGGAAGCGGTAAGCATTATGACCGATGCGGTACGCCAGGATCGCCTTTCCATCATGTGGGACGCGCCGTGGCAACCTATTCGTGAATCCGCCGCGTTGTTACGCTACTGGCGTGCTGATTTAGCCCGTGAAGCGCTGTTCTGGCATATTCAGCAGACGTTATCCAGGAACAACGCAAAAGATATCGGCCTCGGCTTTGATTGTCGGGTGCTGTTCCTGCGTGCACAGTGCGCCATTAACGTTGAATCGCCGAACGATAAGCTAAATGCGAACCTGGGCACGGTGGCACGCGAACTGGCGAAAGTGCGGGATAAGGGCCTGCCGGAAGAAGAGTTTAATGCGCTGGTGGCGCAAAAAAATCTGGAATTGCAGAAACTGTTTGCCACCTACGGCCGCACCGATACCGATATTTTGATCAGCCAGCGTTTGCGCTCGTTGCAAAACCAGGTGGTGGATATCGCGCCAGAACAGTATCAGCGTTTACGGCAGAATTTCCTTAATGGCCTGACCGTTGAGATGCTGAATCAGGATTTGCGTCAGCAGCTATCGCAGGATATGGCTCTCATTCTGCTTCAGCCGAAAGGGGAACCTGAGTTCAACATGAAGGATCTGCAGGCGACATGGGATAGCATCATGGTGCCAGCGACTACGGCGGCAACGCCGGTTGAAACGGATGAATCTCACCCAGAAGTGACGGATATTCCGGCGGTACAGTAAAGCTATCGTAACGTGTAGGCCGGGCAAGCGAAGCGCCTCCGGCCTACAAGGATAATAGTTACTGCGGCATGGCGTCGCGTGGAATAATCGCCCCGCGATGCTGAATAACGGTACTTGCCGTCAGGTGACCGCGTTTAGCGGCTTCAGCGGCATCGCCACCGGTTAAACGTACTGCCAGATACCCGGCACTGAAGGAGTCTCCTGCCGCTGTGGTATCGATCACTTTCTCTTTCGGTAATTTTACAGCCGGTACATCGATAAGTGCTTCACCCTCGATGGACACCAGGCAAGAGTCTGCACCGCGCTTCACAACCACTTCCTGTACGCCAGCTGCGTGAGTCCGGGCAATCACGTCCTCTACGGGTTTTTCACCCCACAGTGCGTCTTCATCGTCCAGCGTCAGGAACGCAATATTGGTGCACTCCAGCATCTGCTGGTACACCTGCTGAGTTTCTTCTTTGCTGCTCCACAGACGCGGGCGGTAGTTGTTGTCAAAAATGACCTTACCGCCGTTGGCGCGGCACTCGCGCAGCAGCGACAGCAGTTTGTCACGGCTGGCCGGGCTTAAAATCGCCAGGCTGATTCCGCTCAGGTACAGGTAGTCGAATGTCGCCAGCGTTTTGCAAATGGCGTCGGACTGTTCGCTCTCCAGCCAGAATTTCGCCGCCGCTTCATTACGCCAGTAGTAGAAGGTGCGCTCACCAGTACTGTCAGTCTCGATGTAATAGAGACCCGGCAGACGGTTTTCCATACGCTGGGTTAATGACGTATCGACGTTTTCGCCCTGCCAGGATTCCAGCATTTGCTGGCTGAAACTATCAGTGCCCAGCGCCGTGACATAATGTACGGAAAGGGCCGCAGAATCGACCTGACGGGCAATATAAACGGATGTATTCAACGTGTCGCCACCGAATCCGCGCTGAACGTCAGCGCCTTTCTGTGACAGCTCAATCATGCATTCGCCAATCACGGCAATCTTCCTGGACATAGTCGTAACCTGCTCTGAAAAAAATTAGCGTTAGTGTGCGCTGTGGGTGTTAAGTGGTCAACTATATTAAAACAACGTTCCATTATTTTTTTGAGCCAGAACGTGTTCTGTGTCGTTTTTGCTGCTGTTTTTATTTTGCGTACTGCTGAACGTAAAGTTCTGCGCCTGAGCGCCGATAACCTTTGACGAGTCCGGTCAGTCACACTCTTATTTACAGGACACCTCAGATGATAAAGCAGGTCACCCAGCAGCTAATTACGCCAGATGCGAGTATCGAATGCTTGCAGGAGCGACGCTATTGGCTGCAGTGCGAGCGTGCTTACACTTATCAGCCCATTTACCAGACCAATGGTCGGCTGATGGCCGTTGAGCTGCTAACCGTCGTGAGCCATCCTGATAACCCTTCTCAACGCATTGCGCCAGACCGTTATTTTGCTGAAGTGGCTGTTCGGCATCGCGTTGAGGTAGTGAAAGAGCAACTTGAACAACTTGAACTGAAAAGTGATTTTTTCAGAGCCCACGATCTGCTGGCCTCCGTCAATGTCGATGGCCCGACGCTCATTGCGATGCGCCAGGACCCCGAGATCCTGAAAATCATTGAATGCCTGCCCTGGTTGCGCTTCGAGTTGGTAGAGCATATCCGTTTACCGAAGGGGTCGTCGTTTGCCTCAATGTGCGAATTCGGCCCGCTCTGGCTGGATGATTTTGGTACCGGGATGGCCAATTTCTCAGCCCTTAGCGAAGTGAGCTACGACTACATCAAAGTGGCGCGGGATCTGTTTGTGATGCTGCGTCAGACGCCGGAAGGCCGTAACCTCTTCACTTTACTGCTCCAGCTTATGAACCGCTATTGCCGTGGCGTGATTGTCGAAGGTGTTGAAACCCTGGAAGAGTGGCGCGATGTGCAAAACTCACCGGCGTTTGCTGCACAGGGCTATTTCCTCTCTCGTCCGGTGCCGCTGAGTACCCTTGAAGAGGTGATTCTGTCGCTTTGATGCGGATGTAGCGTGCCTCCTTTTTGCCCTGCTGGACTATCTTTAGGTCAGGCAAGGGAGGAAGTCAGGAGGAAAAAGTGACGAAAACAAGCAAAATAGCCACATCCATAGCAGGGGTTTTCTTGTTGTTGATCGTCGTGCTCATCATTGTGATTGCGACATTTGACTGGAACCGGCTCAAACCGACCATCAACCAGAAAGTCTCTACTGAACTCAACCGTCCATTCGCCATACGCGGTGACCTGGGCGTCGTCTGGGAACGCCAGAAGCAGGAAACCGGTTGGCGCAGTTGGGTTCCATGGCCGCATGTTCATGCTGAAGATATTATCCTCGGCAACCCGCCAGATATTCCCGACGTCACAATGGTACATCTCCCCCGTGTTGAGGCGACGCTTGCCCCGTTGGCGTTGCTGACAAAAACCATCTGGTTACCGTGGGTCAAGCTGGTGAAACCCGATGCGCGACTCATTCGGCTGTCGGAGGAAAACAACAACTGGACCTTTACGCTCGCTGGGGATAAAAACCGCGATCCGAATGCCACTCCCTCTGCCTGGTCATTTCGCCTGGATAACATTCTGTTCGATCAAGGGCGTATCGCTGTTAACGATAAGGTGACGCAATCTGAGCTGGAGATCCTGGTCGATCCCTTAGGCAAGCCGCTACCGTTTAGCGAAGTGACAGGCACCAACAGCAAAGAAGGGGGTGCCAGCGTTGAGGATTACGTTTTTGGTCTGAAAGCCCAGGGCCGCTACAACGGTGAACCGCTAACCGGAACGGGGAAAATAGGCGGGATGCTGGCGTTACGCGGCGAAGGTACCCCTTTTCCGATACAGGCTGACTTTCGCTCGGGCAACACGCGTGTGGTATTTAGCGGCACGATAAATGACCCGATGAATATGGGCGGTGTCGATCTACGGCTTAAATTCTCTGGTGATTCACTCGGGGATTTATACGATTTGACCGGTGTGCTGTTACCGGATACGCCACCGTTTGAAACGGATGGGCGTCTGGTGGCGAAAATCGATCCAGAAAAGTCCTCTCTTTTTGAATACCGTCATTTTAATGGTCGCATTGGCGATAGCGATATTCACGGAACGCTTACCTATACCACCGGCAAGCCGCGCCCGATGCTAAAAGGCGACGTTGAATCACGCCAACTGCGACTGGCGGATTTAGGACCGTTGATTGGCGTTGATTCGGGTAAAGGGGCCGAGCGGGCAAAACAATCTGAACGACGCAAAGGTGAGACCAGCGTGCAACCCGCCGGCAAAGTTTTGCCATATGACCGTTTTGAAACCGATAAATGGAACGTGATGGATGCTGACGTGCGTTTCAAAGGGCAACGGATTGAGCACGGTAGCCGCTTGCCCATCAGCGGTCTCTCCACCCATATCCTCCTGAAAAATGCTGACCTGCGCCTGCAGCCACTGAAATTTGGCCTCGCGGGGGGCAGCATTGTTTCCAGCATCCATCTGGAAGGCGATAAAAAGCCGATGCGGGGGCAGGCGGATATTCAGGCGCGGCGGCTTAAGCTAAAAGCACTGATGCCGGATGTGGCGCTGATGCAGAAAACGCTTGGTGAGATGAACGGTGACGCCCGGTTGAGCGGTAGCGGAAATTCAGTGGCTGCGCTGCTGGGTAACAGCAACGGTAATCTGAAGCTGCTGATGAACGATGGCTTAATCAGTCGCAATCTGATGGAGATCGTTGGGCTGAATCTGGGTAACTATCTCGTTGGTCAGATATTTGGTGACGACGAGGTCCGGGTGAACTGCGCGGCGGCGAATCTGGATATCGTTAACGGCGTGGCGCGTCCTCAAATCTTTGCTTTTGATACGGAAAATGCGGTGATCAATGTGACCGGGACCGCGAGTTTTGCGTCGGAGCAACTGGATTTAACCATCGACCCGGAGAGCAAAGGTATTCGTATTATTACACTGCGTTCACCGCTGTATGTTCGCGGGACATTTAAGAACCCACAGGCCGGGGTAAAAGCTGGGCCGTTGATTGCACGCGGTGCGGTGGCTGCCGCGCTGGCAACGCTGGTTACGCCAGCGGCGGCGCTGCTGGCGCTAATTTCTCCGTCGGAAAACGAAACGAATCAGTGCCGGACGATTTTGTCGCAGATGAAGCAGTGATGTCTGGCCGGATGTTTATCCGGCCTGGATTGTATGCTCAATCCAGACCGGAGAAGGGCTTACACCGCCATCCGGCAAAAAAATCACAATGACTTATGCCGTGTCTCATGGGTTAACAGCAGGGCGACCAGGGTTAACGCCGCCATTGATGCCAGATAGGTTCCTACCGCCGCCAGACCGTAGTTCCCCTGCAGCCATGCGGCAATATAGGGGGCAACAGAGGCACCGAGAATCGACGAGACGTTATACGAGAATGATGCGCCCGTGTAGCGAACTTCGGTCGGGAACAACTCCGGAAGCAGTGCTCCCATCGGGCCGAATGTCAGCCCCATCAGGCTCAATCCCAGCAACAGGAAGGCGAACACCAGCACCGGGTTACCGGAACCCAGCAACGGCTTAAAGGCAAACAGTGCAAACAGAATGATAAGCGTGGTGATGATGAGCATGCTTTTGCGACGACCAAACGCATCGGCCAGTAGACCTGCCACTGGTACCATCACACCGAAGCCAATCACCGCCATCATCAGCATCCACAATACGTCATTACGCGGTAAGCCAAGACCCACAGGTGCTGCGGCGGTACTGAACGTCATCGAGTAGACGGTCATGATATAGAACAGCGTATAGGTCGCCAGCATGATGAACGTGCCGAGGATGGTCACGCGAACATGCTTTGTCAGCAGAGTGCCCAGCGGGATTTTTACCTGCTTTTTCGCTGCGGCGACTTTGGCAAATACCGGTGATTCGTGGAGCGAAACACGGACGTACAGACCGATAATAACCAGTACGGCAGAGAAGATGAAAGGTACGCGCCATCCCCAGCTCATAAATTGCTCATCAGTCAACAGCCATGAGAGCAACAGGAACGTGCCGTTAGCGAAGAAGAAACCGATAGGCGCACCCAACTGCGGGAATGAACCGTACAGCGCACGTTTACGCGGTGGCGCGTTTTCCGTCGCCAGCAGTGCAGCACCGCCCCATTCACCTCCCAGGCCTAAACCCTGGCCAAAACGCGCCAGCGCCAGCAGCAACGGGGCGAAAATGCCGATGGTTTCATAACCCGGCAGCAGACCGATGACGACCGTTGAAATCCCCATGGTGAGCAGTGAAGCAACCAGCGTGACTTTACGGCCAACACGATCGCCGAAATGGCCGAATACGGCAGAGCCGATCGGACGGGCCACGAAGGCGATAGCAAAGGTAGCCAGCGACTGTAGCGTTGCCGCCGCTGGGTCACCCTGCGGGAAGAAGATGTGGGGGAACACGATCACCGCCGCGGTTGCGTAAATATAGAAGTCGAAGAACTCAATAGCGGTGCCGATGAGCGAAGCGACGACGACTTTATTGCGCGAGTTGACCGGGGCGTGTTCCTGTTCGTTATCGAGTGTTGTAGCGGTTGCTTGCATAATATTTTCTTATTTTGGGTCGAACGAAAGGTCATATTACGCACAGCAAAAGAGACATTTCAATCTGTAACAAACGCTGAGCCTGGTCAAAATAAAGTCAAAAAGAGGATAATTTTTAGGCTGGCGTTTTCACTTCTATGAAATGCTTCACATAATTTAAAACTTAGTTGATAAAACTGGTTTTTGGTTAAATAAAAGTTACGAGTTGGATTTATTCACTAAATCGGTGAGAACAGACGGCATTATAATTGCCGGATGGCGCTGCGCTTATCCGGCCGACACAACTCACCCGTAGGCCGGATAAGGCGCGCGCGTCGCCATCCGGCAATTCACAACTCATCCGGCGGTGACTATTGCGATTTCCCCGGCATGCGCGGGTCATCTTTGTATTCTGCGGTCGCAATCCAGGCCGCGCAGAACAAGGTCAGACGGGCGAAGAAGTAGAAAAATGCCATCAGCCCAAGTACAGAGCCAAATGCTGCGCCTGACGGTGATTGCACCAACGATGGCAGCGTGTACGTCATAATCATTTTGATCGCTTCAAAGCCCAGCGCGGCGATAAATGTGCCACGAATCAGCGCTCTCTTGCGCGGACGATGGCGCGGCAGGCGCCAGAAAATCCAGAAGAACAGCAAATAGTTGGCGAAAATGGAGATCGCCAGGCCAATCAACCGCCATGCGGGTTTCAGCCATTCAATGCCGTCGAGATACAGTGCCGAGATGATCATTTGCTGGGCAGAACCGGCAATGGAGGTAATCGACAGCGTAACGATCAGCGCAATCAGCAATCCAATCAATGAGACAAAATCACGCAGGTATTTAACCCATATTTTTTCCTGATCCTGCGGTGTGCGTTCCCAGACGTCCCGCGACTGTGCACGAATAGCTTCACGCAGGTTTCCCATCCAGTTGATACCAGAGTAGAGGGCGATGCCAAGCCCCACCAGACCCACGGTGGTACGTTGCTGAACGGCAGTATTGATGGTGTTTTTCAGCGTTGAGGCCAGCGTCGGATCGCTAACGTTGAGCAATATTTTGCTGAAGATATCCTGTAATAACGTGGGGTGTGAGGCGAGTATAAAACCGGCCGCCGCAAACGACACCATCAGGATAGGGATCATCGACAGAAACGAGAAATACGTGATGGCTGCGCCAAACTGATTCCCCATTCGGTCATTAAAACGCTCTGCAGCGCGGATCAGGTGGGCGATAACAGGTTGACGTTGAACTTTGTCTGCGAAGGTTATGGCTGTTTTCAGCGCCTGGTTCGCTTTGGCGTTTTTCACCGGCGTTGTGGTGGTTTGCTGTTGTTCAGGCGTAGGGTGCTTTGCGTCGTGTTCCTGCGTCATCCGATCGGTAGTCCTTATTTTGTTTACTCATGACATTATAGCCGCTCAGACCCACTTCCCGAAAAATGGGCTAATCCACATAGTCTTTCATCACACCGGTCAACCATTCCATGAACAGATGTACCCGGCGGGAAAGGTTACGGCGATGTGGATACAGCAAAGAAACGGGCATGGGCTCGGCCCGATATTGCGGCAATACTTCAACCAGCGTACCGGCGCGAAGGGCTTCACGCACCCCGACGCGTGGTACCTGAATAATGCCCAGCCCGGCAAGGCATGCTGCATGATAGGTTTCGGTGCTGTTCACCGTCAGCATGCCGCCCGTTTTTACCCATGCAGTCCCATTGTCTGTAGCCACCTCGAAACCCTGTGCGCGCGTACCCAAATTCACCGAGTAATGCACCACAGCATGTGAGGCCAAATCCTCCAGACTTTCCGGATAACCAAAGCGGGCCAGATACTGTGGACTGGCACAGTTAATCTGCGTGAGTTTCCCCAGCGGTCGAGCAATCAACCCTGAATCTTTCAGCGTGCCAACGCGTACGACGCAGTCGAAACCCTCACGAATTAAGTCTACCAGGCGGTCACTGCTGCTGAGTTCAAGCTCCAGACCCGGATACTGATGCAAAAAGGTGGGCAGGCGGGGCATGACCAGATTTCTCGCCACGCCAACCGGCATATCGACGCGCAGCTTACCGCTGATACTGGCTGGATCGTGATGGAACAACCCATCCAGTTCATCCAGATTGCTCAACAGATCTTTTGCACGTTCGTAATAGATCATGCCGTCCTGCGTCAGCTGAACGCGCCGGGTGGTGCGGTGCAGAAGTTGCGTACCCAGGTGATTTTCCAGGGCCTGAATTTGGCGCGATACGCTACCTTTAGGAAGTCCAAGGGTGTCTGCCGCACGCGAAAAACTCTCCAGTTCTGCGACGCGGATGAACAACTGCATTGCGTGAATTTTATCCATTCCCATGCCCTATTGTTGTTCTAAATGAAACAGTAATGCGCAATTAGCGATATTTATTGTTCTTCTACCACCTAATAAGCTTTGTCTCAATCATCACAACACCTGAAATGAGGTTTCTTATGACGCAACGTATCGCATTAGTGACCGGTGGCGGTCGTGGGCTCGGTAAAAACGCGGCACTTAAGCTGGCGAACAAAGGAATAGGTATCGTCCTGACGTGGAACAGCAATGAAAAAGAGGCGCAGCAGGTTGTGGATGAAATTCGGCAATCTGGTGGAAAAGCAGCGGCATTGCCGTTAAATGTCGGCGATATTTCAACGTTCCCATCCTTCGTTGAACAGATGCAGCACACCGTAAAGACACAGTGGCAGAGCGAAGGGTTTGATTATTTATTGAACAACGCCGGAATCGGCATTAATGCGCCGTACTCTGCATTCACCGAAGCGCAATTTGACCAACTGATGAACATCCAGTTTAAGGGGCCATTTTTCCTGACGCAGAGTCTTCTTCCGCTGATGAACAAGGGGGGAAGGATCCTCAATGTCTCGACTGGTCTTGCGCGTTTTGCGCTACCGGGCTACAGCGCCTATGCCGCCATGAAAGGGGCGATGGAAGTGCTCACCCGCTATCAGGCTAAAGAGTTGGGGGAACGCGGTATTACGGCAAATATCATTGCGCCGGGCGCGATTGAAACCGATTTTGGCGGTGGGAATGTGCGTGATAACGCGCAACTGAATGCGTATATTGCCTCGCAAACGGCGCTGGGACGCGTCGGGTTACCGGATGATATCGGTGCTGCCATCGCCGCGTTGCTCAGCGATGAGCTCGCCTGGATGACGGCACAACGTATTGAGGTATCTGGCGGGATGTTCCTGTAACACTGCAACGTGCTTATTCAATAGACGCAGTATCTGTTGAATGAGCACTTAATGCTATATTGTCATTTGTAACATATTCATTGTTTGTTCAGGATTTCTTATTTTCAGCTAAAAATGTATTCTCCGAAAAATTAATATTAATAAGGAGTTCTGACCCGCGATAAATGAGGAATATCTCAGAGATCTATCTTGTTCTGCTCGCTTTGTGTAATCCTTTTTCTTGAGCTGTAACTATTCATAACCCCCGCTTCTTTATTCTTCTGTTATCGGTAGAATGACCCCTGCCAAATGGTGAGTTCTTATTTTTCCTCGTGAATAATACCCTTTCACGTCTCAGAGCCACTATTTTTCAGACGGAGAGTTAATAATGCAGGTAATAATGTTTGACAGGCAGTCAATATTTATTCATGGAATGAATGTAAGTTTGCAGCAACGAATTCCAGGAGTGAATGTTCAGGGTGTCAGTCAGGCAGATGACCTTTGGCAAAAACTGGAAAACACCCCAGATGCGCTGCTTATGCTGGATGGCGATCTCGACGGTGTGTTTTGCTGCGGCTTGTTGCAACAGATTGCACACTCTTTTTCAACGGTGAAGGTGCTGATCTCCGCCACTGATTGCAGTAAGAAATGGCTGCAGGATGCGATGCAATTAAACGTGCTAGCCATTGTGCCACGGGACTCGGATGCAGAAACCTATACCCTGGCGCTTAACAGCGTTGCGATGGGCATGTTGTTTCTTCCCAGGGATCACTTAGCGACAAACGATAGCAACAGGCAAAATATAAAAACATTAAGCGCCCGCCAGCGAGAGATCCTGACCATGCTGGCGGCTGGTGAGTCAAATAAACAAATTGGTCGGCTGTTAAATATCAGTACCGGAACGGTAAAAGCCCACCTTGAGTCACTTTATCAGCGCCTGGAAGTTAAAAACCGTACTCAGGCGGCAATGATGTTAAATGAATTTCTATAATTGATATTTATTTCACGGTCAGACGCTATCTGGCTGTGAAATATTAACTGACCACATTTCTGCGTGACAAAAGCGCGTTATCCCAACACTTAGCATCCACGCAATAAAGGCCTCTTGTTGAAACGGGTCGTTAAGCTGAGGTTTATTTGTGCGTATTAATGCTTTGCAGATATCCAGATCCGCGAGCAGCAGAGCCTCTGCCTGCGCCATTGAAATGGGGGTAACAAAGGTTTCATCGGGTGTAATTTCATGCCCGTAGCCAATGACCCATACACCATTTTTATCCTGATACTTTTCCAGCGACAGGCCCTGCCATTGCTTGATAAATGCAATACCAGCGGAGGTAAAATGAGCGGCGAAATGCGGCATAATGATTTCTCTTAAAAGAAAAACAGTATAAAGATAATTATCAGCAGACGTAGTTGCCATATGGCCATTTTTGGCCATAAACGCCTTACGACTTAAGGGGCGGCACTCACGTTTTTACCGGCTGAACATCCTGTCATCTCAGGCACTTTTCCCGATATGCTATTGCGAATCACCAGACATAGCCAGTCACTCTCCGTCATTGTGAGGCGGTCGCGCTGTTTTCAACACAGACACGGGTTTATCTCCAGAATAAATTTCAATGATTTTGCCGTTGTCACTGCAAAACACATTTATTTGTTATATGAATGTGTTCTAGTCTACTGCGGCACAATTCTGCGCAGTACCACGTTTATAAAAAGATAACGAAATACATCGTGAGGCCGCACCTTTCTGGGCTCTTTTAGGGAAGATAATGACCAATAGCGCGTTACAGGCGACATGTGCGCCATTTGAACACTGTTTGGGGATCATCCGTCAGGCGTCGGTGGAAATTTTGCTGCTGTTAGGCGTACATGTGGCAGAGGGCAAAGATCCGCGTTGGTTTCTGGAGCAACTCGATCAGGCCCGACTGAATCTGGGAGGTTGGGGGGCTGTCGCCAGACGCTTGCAGATGAATGATGCGCAACTCAGCCAGTTCACGTTGCGTTTACGCCATCTTCAACAGAGTGTGCCTCAGTATGAAAGCGGTCAGGATGTCAGTGAAAACCAGCTGATTTCCGCGCTGCGTTTTGTGGCAGCACTGGAGCAATTACGCCAGCAACAGCCGCTCCTGAACTATCAAACCGATATCGAAATCGGGGGGCCGGATGCGCAGATGCGGGCGCAACGTCAGCTTCGCGCAATAGAGTTAACGCTCAAAGCCCTCGTCGCTCGGGTATGGCCAGATCAGCATCCGCTAAACAGTTTCCTGAAGCAGCACTTTGGCGCCGAACGCTTGCGCCGCTGGCTAAAGCTGGGCGAAGGGCGTGATGCGCTGGATGGCATGTTGTTTAGCGAACTGGCGTTGATGGTGGTCGATAAGAAGCTATTTGTTCGTCACTTTACGCAGATTTTTAATGATACGTCAGTGTTGATGCTGTTTGTCGAACCGCGCTTAACGCTGCGGATGTTTCTGGATGATTGCCGACTGGCACGAAACGCGGTCATTGCTCAGCAACCGCTGACGTCAGTACAGCTGATGCTGTTAAATTACCAGTACCAACAAATTACGCATTCTGTGCAGCGGGCGTTTGAAGAGCGCCGAACACGTATCAATCCCGCATCATATCTGGACTCTGATGAGTCGACGGTGCGTCAATTCTGGGAAACGGCAAGGCAAAAAGACGAGCAGGCTGGAGGCGATAAAATGGAAATTGCCGACAGTATTGATCCTCCTGAAAAACGAGCGCAGCGCACGGCCGAAGAGCGCGAACAGCTGATTTCCGGCATGCTGTGGGTGGCTGTCGGTGTCATGGTACTGGCGATCTCGCTGGGTGCTTTCTGGCTATTCAATGCATCTGCACCGCAAGCATCTTCAGGGCAAACTGTTGAGATAGTACAGGAGGAGCCGCGGCGTGATGCGCCTTCCGCGCGAGAATCGGTGACCCGAATGGGCATTACATGGGATACCTTTAATATGCGGGCGGCTATCGATCGCAACGATACCCGCGTCACGTCGCTGTTCCTGCAAGGCGGTATGGACTGGAAGCTGGCGTGGACGGAGCAGGCATTTTCCGCGGGGAATACCGCCGTTCTGAAGCTTCTGCTGCGATATCCCTCACAGATGGATGAGGCCAGGCCCTGCCAGCAGTTTATGAATACGCTCAGCCATGCCATGTCGAATGGCGCATCACTAACGTCACTGCATAAAAGCTACCTACAAAGTTTCTGCTCTACACCGGAGGTCGTTGCTCGCCAGCAGTATGATGTGGAACAGGCCCAACTGCGTGTGCGTGCAGATCCAAATGCAGAGAACAAGAAATGGCAGAAAATCCACACCGCGCTGTACGATGCCATTAACTAACGGCCTGATGCATTTCGTGGCATCAGGCCGTCAGACATTTACGGTTCACCGTACAAACCGATTAATCGGCGCACCACGCCATTCGTCCAGCCAAATCCGTCCTGCAGCGGATATTCCCCACCGCCGCCTTCGCGCGGCGTGCCGTCAGCGATATGGTACTTTTCAATTAGCTTGTGGTGTTCCTGATAAAAAATATTAACCGTCTTCAGCCAGTTACGGGCAATCTCATCGCCGAGATGGTCATCGCCATACAGTTTAAACCCCTGAATCGCCATCCACTGCAACGGTGCCCAGCCGTTGGGTTTATCCCACTGTTCACCGGTTTCATACTCGGTTGCTAAAATGCCGCCTGGCGTGAGTAAGCGACTGCGTACCGTGTTGGCGAGTCGGTCAGCTTGTTCATGGGTCGCCATGCCGACATACAGCGGAACGATGCTGGCAGCAGAGAAGAGGGCCATCTGCTCACGTCGCCAGTCGTAATCGCGATAGCAGCCATTTTCATCGTCCCACAAATAGCGGTTCACGGCGGCACGGCGGTCGCTGGCTTTCTGGCGAAACAGTGCTTCGGTATCTCGCTCTCCCTTTAATGCAGAAATGTTCGCAATCGTACTTTCCAGTTTGTAGAGAAATGCGTTCAGGTCAATCGGGATGAACTGAGTGGTGCGGATGCTGGCGAGGCGACCGGTATCGCGCAACCAACGTGATGAATAATCCCAGCCGGAGGCCGCACCCGCACGTAGATCCCGATAAACCTCATTTGGTGGTCGACCTGAATGCTTAGCCGTTTCTACATCTTCAAGCCAGGACTCATCGCGCGGGGTATCACGATCGTCCCAATAGCGGTTGAGCAGAGAACCGTCCGGCATTCTGATAACATGACGGTACGCCTGATTAAGTACCAGCGAGTCGGCACCATCCATCCAAAACGCGTACTCCATTTTGAGATGATCAAGATAGCGACGAGCGCCGCGTACGCCATCTTCTTCGAACAGTTCGACCATTAGCGCAAAGACCGGTGGCTGGGAGCGGCTCAGGTAGTAGGTGCGGTTGCCGTTCGGGATGTGACCATAGTTTTCGATCATCCAGGCAAAGTTATCTGCCATGCATTTCAGTAAGTCTTCCCGGCCACTCTCTGCAAGACCCAGCATGGTGAAGTAGGAATCCCAATAGTAGGTTTCGCTAAAGCGTCCGCCTGGCACGATGTATGACTGCGGTAGCGCCAGCAGTGAAGACCAGGGAATATGATCCTGCGGCTCGCGAGTCAGCACTGGCCACAGTTGATCAATATGCTCTTTCAGCGAGCTTTCAGGGTCGGAAACATATTCGCTGGTGGGGGTTTCCGGCAGCCAAAAGTGGTTCTCGACAAAGCGTTGTAGGTCAAAGTCCCGGTGTCGTTTGACTTTACGATAGCGAATCAAAATATCCAGTGGGTCCATTCTGGGGGCGCAGTCGGGAAAGGTTTTGCTATCAGCAAACAGTTTTGATGACTGGACGTGCTCGAACAGTTCGAGGTAACGATCGGCGGGGGTTAACGCGTCCGAGGCGGGAAGTCCCTCAATCATTTCCGGTTCAGGCTCCGCCTCAATCATTTCATCCAGCTTTAACTCGCACGGATCCATTTCATAAAGTAGATCGACGTCGATCGTCAGTTCTTCTGAAGGGGCGTGGGGTAGTTTCTGGTTGAGCATAATGAGAAAGACCTCCGGTAACGGTTGAAATACTAAGGCTATTGCCTGGTCGTCTGTTAAGCGTAGACATTCGCTTCGGTGCCGGGTGAGTAAAGCGTGCGGTCGATCACGTTTTTATGCTTATCAATAATAAAGAAATAAAACTATCCCAATGATAACAAT
>NZ_JANEWL010000149.1:0-6732 GCF_028069815.1 Citrobacter sp. Awk 2 | reverse complement strand
GATTAACACTGTGTTATTAATAATTAATCTTAAAGGATTAAGTTCATGAACAAAAAAATGAAAACAATGGTTTTCGCTTCATTATTGATATCCACTTCTGCATTAGCCGATACTGCAAGCGATGGCACCGTCCACATCACAGGGACAATTCTGCAAAACGCCTGTACTGTCAAGACCAGCTCTATTGACGTCACGCTGAAAGACCAGTTTGCCTCCGTTTTTACTGCTGCCGGGCAAACGCAAAGTAATGAAGCCTTCACCATCGATCTGGAAAACTGCGATTCATCAATCTACGAAAATATCCAAACCCGTTTTGAAGGTACGCAGGACCCGTATGACACCAGCGTACTGGCAAACACGGGTGATGCAACCGGTGTAGGCGTGCAAATTCTGGATAGTGCCAATACTGCGCTGGCGTTGAATGATGAATCAGCATGGTCAACGAAATCTACGCTCACCAGCGGCCAGACCGAAATTTCCATGCCATTCTCTGCCCAGTTTATCTCAACCAGCGACACCGTAACGGCGGGTAGCGTTGACGCGACTGCAACCTTCTACCTGCAATACAACTAATCCATAGCGGCCAACGCGGGTTGGCCCTTTTGTTTGTTGAGGTTATGATGAATCCTTTGACGAAGGCAGTTCTTGCTGTCAGCCTTTTCGCCTGTCCTTTTGCTCATGCTGCAGGAATCAACATTGGTGCCACGCGCGTTATTTTTAACGGCGATGCAAAAGATGAGTCAATATCAATAAGCAATAATGACAACGTCCCATACTTAATTCAATCGTGGGTACAGTCAATTAGTGAAACGGGTAAAACAGGTGATGCACCTTTTATGGTAACCCCTCCACTATTTCGACTTGATGGTGGTAAAAGAAATGTTTTACGTGTTATTCGCACAGGTGGAAATATACCCGAAGACAGAGAGTCCCTTTATTGGTTAGATATCAAGTCCATTCCCGGAACTAATCCGGATGATAAAGGCAACAAACTTAAAATTGCGATTAAAGCGGAATTTAAACTGATTTACCGCCCCACGTCATTAAAGCAAACACCCGAAAAAGTGACCAACCAGCTGCAGTGGTCAAGAAGCGGCAGCATATTAACGGTCCGCAACCCAACGCCCTACTACATGAATTTCGGCGAAATAGCGGTCGGTGGCAGCAAACTGAAAGCACCGCGCTATGCACCGCCGTTTGGTAGCGCGCAGTACACATTGCAGTCGGGGGCGAGTGGTGTCATCACCTGGTCAATTATTAATGACTTTGGGGGGACGGGACCAATACATAAACAAGAGCAGTAAAAACACGGCCAAGGATGATTTATGAGCACGAGGAATGGACAATCTGTGCAGTTTTATCTCTCACGCAGTGCTCTTATGGTTGCGCTTCACTGCGCGCTGACGCATCAGGTTTGGGCCAGGGACTACTTCGATCCGGCATTTATTGAAAACCGCGGATCGCAACAGATCACAGCGGCAGATCTCTCCGTATTTGCCACTGACCAAAGCCAGCTACCGGGTACTTATTACACCGATATTTTAATCAACAAGACATCACTGGGTTCGCGAAACGTTGATTATCAACAGGTCGCTCTACCCGATGGCCGCCAGGTATTACAGGCTTGTTTACTCACAGCGGAATTAAAAAGCGCAGGAGTAAAGACTGAACTTTTTCCCGCGTTGAACACCGCCAGGGGATGCGCCGATCTTTCACTGATCCCAGGTGCCAGCCAGCAGTTTGATTTTCAGGCACAGCAACTGTTTATTAGCATCCCGCAAATGTACATTGCCAGTAGCGCCCGAGGATACGTGCCGCCGGAAAAGTGGCAGGAGGGAATCCCAGCCCTGTTGCTCAACTACAGTTTCAGCGGTTATCAGACCTTCGGAAAAAATCGCGATGTGGCGGATACCGACTCGCAATATCTGGCACTTCAGCCGGGTATTAATGTTGGACCATGGCGTTTTCGTAACTATACCAACTGGAACGCCAACACCAGCGATGGCAACACGCAGCAGAGCTGGAATACCGTATACAATTATCTTCAGCGCGACATTATTGCGCTGAAGAGTCAACTCACCCTCGGCGACAGCAACACGCCCACGGACATCTTCGACAGCCTTGCCTTTCGCGGTATACAGCTAGCATCAGACGATCAAATGCAACCGGACAGCCTACGTGGTTACGCGCCGACAATTCGCGGCATTGCCCGTTCGAACGCGCAGGTCACCGTGCGACAAAATGGCCGGGTTGCTTACCAGACCGCCGTCCCGCCTGGCGAGTTCGAAATTAACGACATGTTCCCCACCGGCAGCAACGGCGACTACGACGTGACGGTCAAGGAAGCCGACGGCAGTGAACAACACTTTATTGTCCCCTACGCTTCACTGCCTATTCTGCAGCGAACCGGGCACGCCAAATATAGCGTAACGGCAGGGAAGTACCGGGACGGCAGCAACCACACCGGCGATAGCTTCACCCAGGCAACCCTGCTCTATGGCCTTCCCTGGGGGATCACACTCTATGGCGGCGGACAGGTTGCCGGGAACACATACCAATCTGCCGCACTGGGGATCGGGCAGAATATGCAGATGCTCGGCGCTATCTCGCTGGACGGAACCTGGTCACATGCCCGGTTTGATGATGGTCACAAAGAAACTGGTCAATCCTGGCGCGTCCGCTATAGCAAAGGGGTAGTCAGTACAGGGACCACGCTTTCACTTGCCGGGTATCGCTACGCCAGCGAACACTACAACTCGCTTGAAGAAGTGCTGGACCCAGACGAGAGCTTCAACGATTACTATGGCAAGCGCCATAATCGTTTTGAAAGCTCATTAAATCAGCAACTTGGTGGAAAACTTGGGTCCTTCACACTGAGCTGGATAAAAGAAAACTATTGGCGCAGTGAACGTAAAATGGAATCACTGGGCGCAAGCTATAACAACCGTTTTGGCGCGGTGAGTTATACCCTGGGTTACAGCTATAACCGCAATACCTATCAGTCCAGCGCAACAGATAACGATCGGTATTATCAAAACGATCAACTGTTCACGCTCTCGGTAAGCGTACCTTTCGCGCTGCTCGATTCGCGCATGTACGCTAACTATATGCTCAGCACCCGTAAACATGACGCTACCGTTAACAGCACCAGTCTGAGCGGTACTGCCCTTCGCGACGATAACCTGAACTGGTCCATACAGCAAAGCCACAGCACTACCGGCGGCGACTCCGGCGGGTTAAGCGCCAACTATAAAGGAACGTATGCCAACGTGAACGCCGGTTATAGCCAGTCTCCCGACTCCCGGCAAGTCAGCTACGGTATTAGCGGCGGCATGCTGGCCCACGAAAATGGGCTAACGCTGAGCCAACCGATTACCGGAGCGGCCGTGCTCATCAAAGCGCCCGGCGCGTCTAATGTCTCGGTCGTCAACCAGACTGGCGTTACGACCGACTTCCGCGGATATACAGTGATCCCGAACGTCACGCCTTACTACCGCTACGATATCGCGCTGGACAGCAGCACTTTTGCAGACAACGTTGATATCCCCATGAATAACCAGACCGTCTACCCGACACGTAATGCCATCGTGCGTGCTGATTACGATGCGCGCAAAGGCTACCGGGCACTCATCACGCTTCTGCGCGCGGACGCAAGCACGTTGCCCTTTGGCGCGACAGTCAGCCTTACGCAACAAAACGAGAGTCTGGCCAATATTGTCGCTGATAAGGGACAGGTGTTCTTGAGCGGGCTGCCAGAGGAAGGCGTGCTTGTCGTGAGATGGGGAAACCGTGCGAATGAAACCTGCCGCGCCAGCTACCACCTCGACCCGCAAAAAAATCTCAATGGCATTGTGACAAGCCAGGCTCAGTGCCAATAAAGGAATACGATGAACCTGAAAGAATTGAAGTATTGTGCACTACTGTTAGTCGCGCTTTCCGGATGCGCCAGGGCCGAAGACTTTGGCAACGGCACAGGATGGTGCGAATCGACAAGCGGCACCCGAAATTATCCGTTTGATGTCAATCAGACGATCGACAGCACAGACAACAACCAGCGGGGGACGATTATTGAATCGAATTGGTCCGGCAGCGCTACCTACAACGCCGTATGTGATTGCGATAATACTGATTATCGGGGCTATAACTACTTTACCGCCACAACCGGCGACCTGACGCAAAAAGGCACCTACAGTGAGAGCCGCTACTACGGCTATATGTATTATTACGTACTGGTCGCGGGAAAGCTGGAGATCGGCTCTGAAACCTACATTGCTGGCAAACTCGGGCAATTTGTCCCCGTGCCTTTTTCCGCCGTCAGCAATCTTGACGCAACAGGAGGTGGCTGTCCAGGGGCAGAGATGAGGGCGATGACAGCAGGAAACCGCGGCAGGGTCAGGATCTACATTACCCATCCGTTGGTCGGTGAGATAATCATCCCAGAAACCACCATCGTGAACCTGTATCTATCAAAATCCGCTACCAGCGGCGGCGATAACGTACCGCCAGGCGTGCCGCCGGTCGCGCGCGTCACGCTCTCTGGCACGATCACCGTTCCTCAGTCTTGCTCTATAAACGCCGGACAGATTATCGAAGTGAAACTACCGGATATTCAGGGAAAAGATATCCGCAACCTTGGCGACAGCCCGCAGGAATCTCATGTCACCACCCGCGTCAACTTAACCTGCAGCAACGTTGCCAATGGCACCAATCTCTCGCTGTCATTAGCAGGCACTAACGATCCGCATAACAACGACTATTTGCAAACCGATAATGAGAATATTGGAATTCGTATTTCTGACAAAGAGGACAATACCATCGTGCCGAACGGCAGCACGGAATTGCCCGTCGATGATTATCAGGATGGCAGTGGCAGTTCGACATTTACCACCGCTCCGGTAAATACCACCGGCAAAACGCCACATACCGGACAATATCAGGCAACAGCCACACTGGAAGTACAAATTCGCTAAAAAAAGGCGACTCACGTCGCCTTTTAACATTTAGCTGCGCAGCCCGCGCCCGCGCTGAATCAGATACCAGCACAGTAAATAAAATGCGGCGATAAACACCACCAGCACACCGAAGGTCGTCACCAGCGGCACATCGTGAATGCCGAGGAAGCCGTAGCGGAAGCCGCTAATCATGTAGACAATCGGGTTCAAGTGCGACAGTCCCTGCCAGAATGGCGGTAACAGCGTTAACGAATAGAAAACGCCCCCCAGATAGGTCAGCGGCGTTAACACGAAGGTCGGGATCAGACTGATATCGTCAAAGGTTTTGGCAAAAACCGCGTTCAGCAAGCCCGCCAGCGAAAACAGTACCGCCGTTAGCACCAGCGTCAGCGCCACGAAGACCCAGGAGTGCACCTGGAACGGAACAAAGAACAGAGAGATAGCTGTGACCAGAATGCCCACACACAGACCGCGAGCCACACCACCGCCGACAAAACCGGCGATGATAACGTGCGTCGGTACCGGTGCAACCAACAGTTCTTCAATGTTGCGCTGAAACTTGGCGCTAAAAAATGACGACGCCACGTTGGCGTACGAGTTGGTAATCACCGCCATCATGATAAGCCCCGGCACGATAAACTGCATGTAGCTAAAGCCGTGCATTTCACCGATCCGTGAGCCAATCAAATTACCAAAGATAATAAAATAGAGCGTCATGGTGATGACGGGCGGCACCAGGGTTTGCACCCAGATACGCATAAAGCGGTGGATCTCTTTCGCCCAGATGCTTTTCAGCGCGACCCAGTAGAGCTGCATCATGCGCGATCTCCTTGTTTTTCATGAACCAGAGAAACAAACAGCTCTTCCAGTCGGTTCGCCTTGTTCCGCATACTCAATACCTGAATACCCTGAGCGCTCAGCTGCGAGAACACGCTGTTCACCCCCTGCTCGCGCAGAACTTCAACTTCCAGCGTTGAGGTATCAACCAGACGGTATTGATAGCCTTCCAGCTTAGGTAGCGGGCTTTTCGCCGCCAGATCGAGAATAAACGTCTCAGATTTGAGCTTGGAGAGCAGATTCTTCATCGAGGTATTTTCTACCAGCTCACCATGCTGAATAATGCCGATGTTCCGGCACAGCATTTCCGCTTCTTCGAGGTAGTGGGTGGTCAGAATAATCGTCGTACCTTTATCGTTTAAATCCTTCAAAAAGCCCCACATTGAGCGGCGTAATTCAATATCAACACCGGCAGTAGGTTCATCGAGGATAAGCAACTTTGGCTCATGCATCAGCGCGCGGGCAATCATCAGGCGGCGCTTCATCCCGCCGGACAGCATACGCGCACGCTCGTTGCGTTTTTCCCACAGGTCGAGCTGTTTTAGATAAATTTCACTGCGTTTAACCGCCTCTTTATGCTCAACGCCGTAATAACCCGCCTGATTCACCACGATCTGTTGCACGGTTTCAAACGGGTTAAAGTTGAACTCCTGCGGCACCAGCCCAAGCTGGCGCTTGGCATTAACCGTATCTTTATCAAGATCAAACCCGAAGACGCTAACCCGACCGGAGGTTTTATTCACCAGCGAGCTGATAATGCCGATGGTAGTGGACTTTCCCGCGCCATTGGGACCTAGCAGCGCATAGAAATCACCCGCTTCGACTTGCAAATCTATGCCCCGCAACGCCTGAACGCCACCGGGATAGGTTTTTTTAAGTTTTTGAAGTTCCAGAGCAATGGTCATGGTTTTTTACTTACCTTACGTTCTGACATTTTATATAT
>NZ_JANEWL010000148.1:0-6922 GCF_028069815.1 Citrobacter sp. Awk 2 | reverse complement strand
ATATAAACGGTATGTTTTTTGATCAAAAGAGTTATTTCTAATGCATTTTATAGTTACAGATAGTTTTGATTTATTTGCATGATGAATAATCTCTTTGCTGTTCAAAAAACAGCCACATCAATTTACCTCATCAATGTATATGGCTGAGAATTAAATTTAATTTGTTTGTTTTATGATGAACATCAATTAATTAAGGGTTAATACAATGTTTCAAATCGCATCGTTAAGACTATTCTCAATTCATACTCACTACGAGACTATCTCCTTTATCAATTTATTCATCAGAATAATTATCCTGGAGAGCTTCAAATGCGCCATAAGTCTCGTCGTACCTTGCTATCACAATGTATCATTTTATCCCTGACCTCTATTTCTGGTTATGCGTTAGCTGATTCGTCAATGGCCAGCAGTGGTAGTGATCCTGTGGTTAGTGGTTTGACTCAATATTCAACATCGGGTTATCACTATAACAGCGATACCACTGATGCAGTCATGACCGGAGGGCAAAGTAAGACTAATATTTACCTGACTGATAACTCCAGAAATAGCAACGGCCATCGGGGTGACAATGATACTCAATCATTGACAGTCAATGGTACGAATATGGACGGCTATTACATTCAGGCATATGATGGTGGAACAGCAAATATTACTCTAGAAAATGGTACGACTGCCGATATGATTGAGGCCGGTGGCCACGACGTCAGTACAAACGTTAATATTACCGTTGATAACTCAACATTAGCGGGTGAAAACAACGCCGACGATGCTAATTATATTAAGAACGATAAAAGCTACATGGGTGGCGCATCCATTTTCGCTGACTCTGGTTCAACTGAAGGCTCAAACGATATCGCGGTAGAAAACGGTAGCCAGCTGGGTGGTGCCATTTATAGCGTAACCGGGGGGAACAATACTATTGATGTCTCTGGTGGCAGTACCGTAAACGGTGCAATTTATGCGTTCAATAATACTACTTCTGGTCGCAACAACATTACGGTAGATGGCAGTACTGTTACTGTTGATGCAAACAATAGTACATTGCAGGGCTACTTCGAAGGTACTGCAGAGAATAACTATGCCGACAGCGTTTATGCAGGCAATAAAGACGCAGCAGAGATTAATGCGTCCCTTCAAGGACAGACCATTGCAATGGGTGTTTATGGGACACAGGCCTCCAATATTGCTCTAAATAATAGTACCGTAACCGGTTCTATTGCTGTTATTGGTGATAATTACTCCACAGCCTCCACAGCCCAGATCTCTCTGGATGGTAGCATCCTGAATGGCAGTATCAATTCCGCAGATGAAAACAGCACTACCGTTCAATTGAACGCTTCCACTGTAAACGGCAACATCACTACCGGCGCGGGTGATGATACGGTGACATTAACCAACAAATCGACAGTGACGGGTGATGTTGACGGTGGCGCAGGTACCGATACTCTTTCTATGGATGCTGACAGTTCTATTAACGGGACAATTAGCAATTTCGAAACCATCAATACTACAGACAACAACAATATCGATATTACTAGCACCGATAGCACCACCTGGAATATTCAGAATGGTTCTACATTACAGTCAGACACCACGGGCAGCAATGTACAGGTCAATATGACTTCTGACAGCCATGTTGATTTTGGTGAAGTTGACGGCACCAATGACAGCCTGACGGTGACCAGTATTGCTCCGTCCAGCGCAAGCCAGCAAGATGAGACGATTGCGACCTTCACGACCACCTCTGGTAACGCTGATAATCCTGACAGTGCCGTTGAAGCCCAGTTCAGCAATGGTAAACAGCAGGTCGAAAGCCGTAGCGGTGCGTACAACTACGACAACTCTCTGACTATTGAGCAAGCAGCACAGCTGAAGAGCGCCCGTCTTACCGCGCCTGCCGGAACGGCCTATAACGTCCAGCTCGACAGCTCTCGTGGGGAACTGGCCAGCGACGTACAGGGCGCGATTGCCGGTCTGGATGCTGCTAAACAAGCGGGCCGCATGGTGACCGACGACCTGGCTAACCGTCTGGATCAGGTACACCTGCAAAGCCTGTACGGCCACGTTGCAGACGGCGCGCAGATCTGGGGCGACTTCCTGTACCAGAATGGCGATTACAGCGATGACGTCGACTACAAAGACATCACCCAGGGCGTACAGGGCGGTGTTGACTGGACGTCTCGAATGGCAAACGGTGACAGCTTGACCGGAGGTATCGCGCTGGCCTGGACCCGCAGTCGCGACCAGAATAACAACGGCAGCTCAAACAGCTTTAACAATACCGTGTACGGCAACTACTACAGCGTATACGGCGGCTGGCAGCAGGCGTTGCACGACAACCTGTGGAGCATGTTCGTTGATGGTAGCTTCAGCTACGGCGATATGCGCTACAACATGTCTGCCAGCAACGTCAAAGATAACACCAGCGGCATGACCGAAGCGCTGAGCGGCTCTTCTGACGGCAACCTGTACACCACTCAGGTTCGTACTGGTGTGAACGTACTGCTACCGGGCGATACCGTCCTTCAGCCATATGCTACCCTGGGCTGGGATAAGGCCGATGAAAACAGCTTCTCCGATCAGGAAGTCACCTTCGGCGACAACCAGGTTTCCGAATGGAATACCAGCGTCGGTATGCGCGTTACGACAAAACTGGCCGACCTCAACAAAAACGTCGAGCTGTACCCATGGGTGGATGCCCGTTACCAGACTGAGTTCAGCGATAATACCGATATTACTGCAGCGGATTATCACAACAGCGACGGTAACAACATGTCGATGGGGATCTTCGGTGCTGGTATCAACACCACCATCGGTAAAGATTTCTCACTCAACACCGGAGTGTACTTCGGTACGGGTGATGTAGATAACGATGCCAGCGTTCAGGCCGGTATCAGTTACCACTTCTAATCTATCCAGGAGTTTATTGCTCCTTTCGGCGGATGAACGAGTAAGCGTGACTTACACGTTCACCTTGTGCCGGATGGCGCTTGCGCTTATCCGGCCTACAATTCGCGCAAAAAATAAAGCCGCCGATCGGTTAATCAGCGGCTTTTTCTTTTATCAGCAATGACGTCAGAAGTTATATTTCACACCCAGCATACCGCGGGTATCGCTGTAGCCTTTGTCACCAACCTGTTGGGCCACGTTGCTCCACACGTTGAGGCGCGGGGTGATTTGGCCTTCAACACCCACTTTCAGCTCACCAATGTTCCTGGTACCGCGCATCTCGCTGCTCACATCGTCCATTTTCACACTGGTCGTCTGCGTATTATGGATCCAATTGGCTTCCACGAACGGCTGGAACTCACGAGATTTACCGTCATCGATGGCGTTATGGCCGTTGATATAGGCCTTCACACCCAGACGGGTCATCAGGTTACCATTAGTATTGTCCTTCACGCGGGTACCGTTCGCTTCGCGGTGATTGTCGGCCTGCACGTCCATCCACACCACCTGCGCTTTTGGTTGCAGCCAGTAGCTATTGCGCTCACTTTCGCCCAGCTTGAAGCTATAACCGGCCTCGACCGAAGCGGTTATCCCGCTGGATTTATATTTCTCCGTCGCCTGCTCCTGGCCCATCACTTTGTTATCAAACCAGTTGTACAGCGCCCAGGTATCCACATAGGTACCTGACTTGTCTGCCTCATTGGCATACCAGGTGCCGTACAGTCCCACACTGTAGCCAGTAACCTGACCACGCGAATAGTAGCCGGTCAGGCTGGACTGCGTACGGCTCTGGCTGTTGGCATAACCGGCCATCGCGCCAATGTGCCAGCGATCAAGACCATCACTACTCCACTGTGCCAGGTCACCCCCCAACTGCATCACATAGCTGTTACTTTGGGTTTTTAGCTGCCCGCTACTCTCTTTGAAACGGGTATGCGCCCCAACGTTACGCAGCCACAAACTGGTGACTTTTTTCTCGCCCGTCAGCATGTCGGTGTACTGTGTTTCGCCCAGGCGATCGTGCAGTCGGGTCATAAACAGCGTGTTAGCGGCATAGTTGTTCGCCAGATAGCTACCCGCTTCCGGGCGGTACTGCTGCTCTGTAACAGGAGGTGCAACAGGTTCTTCCGGTTCAGGAATAATCGGGTCCACAGGATCGACCGGGTCTGGGTCAACAGGATCAGGGTCATGCGGATCGACGGGGTCCGGGTCTTCCGGCTCCGGCGGAGCAGGAATAAAACTGGTCAGATACCAGTTGTTACCCTTCTGCACCACGTTATAGTCGTATGCGCCAGCAACAATACGGCCCGCCTTCTCAAAGGTAGCGTCAGAATTGCCCGCAACGTCGATTATCTCAATACCTTCAACGGTTTGCGCCCCGGCCCCACCAATGTTGTTTACTGCCACAAAAGCATTGCCTGTGGTGTTGCCAAGCACCTTCAACTTATCGGTTTCAGAGGTATCGTCATTCAAAACTGTGTTGAAAACCAGCTTACCGCCGTTCCCGGTGAAATCTTCATTAATAGTAAGCGTCTGCCACGGCTCACCGTCAGCATGGCCAAAGTTCACGACTGCTCCACCGTTCAGCGTCAGGTCAGTAAGCGTTGAGCTGTTGGTCATGTTCCAGGTTGCATCGCTCATTTTAAGCGAAATCACGCCCGTCCCGGCAGTAGCGCTGGTGATGTATGACGCCCCACTCCACAACGAGTTATCGGTCATGTTGAGCTTAATGGTACTGTTTTGCTGTGGCAGGCTGCTCGTTGCGGCAGTCGCGCCGGCGGCGTGAATATCGCCGTCGATAAGAAAACGTCCACCAGCAGAACCATCCACAATGCCACCCGTTTCGGTGCTGATGGCATAGCTTTCGTTGCTGTTGTCGCCCGCCATGGTAATGGCGGCACCGCCTGCGAGGTTTATCGCGCCGCGTGAAGCTGCATACAGGCCGCGCGGGGCTTTGCTGTATGACGCGGCTTTCGCCGAATTGTTGACGTTGATTGTTGCATTTTCGCCGAGATTCACGGTCGCGTTGGTGGAATAGACCGCGTGTGCACTAACGCCGTTGACCGTAATCGTCGCGTTATTGCCCAGTTCCGTTTTCGACGATGAGGCGGCATAAATCCCAGTGGAGGAAGCACCCGACGTCTCGATGGTGGCGTCATTGCCAAGCAGGATCGAGGAACCGCTCTGCCCGGTGCGAAGACCTTCTGAACTGTCACCTGTCGTCACAATGTGTGCCCGGTCGCCGACCACAATGGTATTTTTGGCCTCCGTTACGTCTTTCATCGCGTTTGCTGTGATACCACGTCCCTGGGAACCGGTGGTTTGAATATACAGATCGTCGCCGACGTAAATGCTGGCCGAGCCTTTCCACCCCTGACTATAGGAGTTGTAACCGGCGTTAATACCGTCACCATCCTGACCGTCGACATAAATGCTGGTACGATCCCCGGTGATGATAAAGACCGGGTTATCCGGCGTATTGGCCCCGTGTGTGCGGATACCGTCAACTTCTTTACCATTATTGGCGGCATTCTTCGACTGCGTGCGAATCGTCAGGTCGTCACCGAAAATAACGCCCGGACTACCCGTTGTACTGTTCTGAATAACGGTAATAGAGTGCTCAAAAGCTTCAGCGCCGGGTCCATTAATCGTTAATCCATTGCCATAAACGGGAATAGTGCCCGCACTCCATTGATAAACATAATTCGGCATGGCGCTGGTTTTTGCGAAATTCGCATTTGCCTGAGCTGGGATTATAGCCTGCAATTCCGGGGGTAGACTGCTCACCAGCCCGCTAGAAGGAAGACTATCAACGTCAACCCAGGCGGCATGGGTTGAAAATATCATTGAGGCCAACGCGGCTGATACCGATATGGCAATACGTGAGTAATTCCTGGGGTTTAGCATAATAGCCTCCTGCTTTTGGGCGTAGAGCGTCCGTCACATCGCCATGATGTGAAAATAATAAAATGAAAATAGATTTATAAAATATTAGAAAGAATTTTATGAATACTTAGACCGAGCTTATCTTCAAGCCGAAGTTTATATACATATATTCTTTTAACATCTATATTGTCTATCTTGGTTATTTGCTGAATACTAATACCTGAAACAAATCGCTTGAGTAATATCATTTCCGTGTAGTTTAGTGAGCGTCCGCGTTTGCTATTGGCGAGATGGCCAGTGAACAGTCGGCGGATTTTCTGGTGCTGGACATCCTCATCATCGTCAGAATAAATAATACCTTGTATTTTATTACTTTTTGCAAGCCAGTAATTGGCTAGCGGCGTCAGGATCCTGTCAGATATCAGCACGATATGCATACCACTTTGCGTCAGGCGATCCACCCAGTGCGGATCAGCAAACAGGCGCAAATTCGGGAATGAAAAATCAATAAAAATAAACCCATGAGATAAATAGTTCTGATTATTAAGCAGGAGTTTTTCGATAATTCCTGTTTTCAGAAAACGATTTCCCTCTGGCCAGATTGCAAAGGCGGCACGGTGACAGTACTGTGCCCGTACCGCAGCATCCGGAAATAATTGACAGGATAATTCACAGCTTATGCAACGAACACTCTGTAGCGGTTTTATCTTCATCAACGATGACCCCTGCTATTTTTCCCTAAATATTTCATTGGTAAATAAATGTGTCAATCCAACACATTGTGAGTTCCATGTCAGTTAATAACAGTGAGTCGTTAGAAATGTTATAAACTCCTGAGGAGTAAATTAACATTGGCTATAAATAACATGATACAGCGTAGTATTCCGACGTTTTATATCGGATTATTCGCCAGTTCATTAGGATTTTTATGCATAAACCCGGACTATAGGATAAATCCGAATATAGCACTATTTGCTAAAATACAACCTTAATGAACGATACTTATTAATAACACAATTCTGATAACTCAATCACCCATGTGATGCTGGGGATAAATATAATTGTCATTCAGATAAAACTGTAATGA
>NZ_JANEWL010000147.1:0-6942 GCF_028069815.1 Citrobacter sp. Awk 2 | reverse complement strand
TAATAATATTTCTACTGTCGCTAGTATTTATTCATAAAATTCACAAGTGATACATCTTCTATTCATTAAATTCGCAGATCTTTTAAATGCATCACATTTTAGTATCGTCTTAATTGTTCACATCTCCTGCCGAGGCCATTCTGTCAATGCAATCAGCGTGCAAATGAAAATAAAATCAGAAACACGCGGCATTTAATTTTATGTCACGGCGCAAGTATCGCTGGACACATGACTGATAGATAACCATTCTGCTTTCGAGAGAATTTTTTGGAGTATACTATGTCCCTACAAGACAGTGTGAAAACTGAACAAAGGCTAAAAGTCCCGTTTACAAGTTATGATTTGGGTTGGGTTATTCTGTGTATTGGTATGGCAATTGGGGCTGGTATTACATTCATGCCAATCCAGATTGGAGTAAAAGGTATCTGGGTATTTATTGTTGCTATCTTAATCAGCTATATCTGGTCTGTTCTCTGTCGTGTTCAAACCTGGTTTTTCAAAAGAAGCACTGAGTTACATGCTTGATAATATGAAAATATTTGGCATGGGTTATTCGTGGGGAGGATTTGAGAGCCTCGTGGTTCCTTTTAACTGCGCCGACTACAGGACGGCAACAAAATGGAACCCGGAAGGGCTCACCATACGCCTCCAGATAGGTCTGGAGAATGTGGAAGACCTAATGACTGATCTCCGCCAGGGTCTGGATAGACTCAGTGCTTTCAGGTAATTCCACCGACAACATAGACCATCAGTTGGTGGTCTTTGTTTTAGTCTTTCATCCACTGATGATTACTCCTGGCTTGTCTCCGGCTACCTTAACTACAGAGGAAACGCTTATGAGTAACGAAAATACTCAAAAGAGCCGCACAAAAGAGTCCGCTTTGGAAACGAAACCTTTATATGAAAAGCATGGTAAATGGCCGCGCGCGCTAAGTGTGAGCGACCTTACGGCGAATCTGTATGCAGTAAACATGCGTATCAAGGATGCCTGCATAAGAGTGAACAGATCTCCTTCAGAAGTCCGGTTATTGCCGGTATCCAAAACGATGGATACCGATCATATCAGAATGGCCTATAAAGCAGGGTGCCGATATCTTGGCGAAAACAAAATACAAGAAGCCTGGAGTAAAGCTCAAAATCTGTCTGATTTGACCGACCTCCAGTGGTCGATAATAGGACATCTTCAGACAAACAAAGCCAAATACGTCGCTCATTTTGCTTCAGAATTTCAGGCACTTGATAACTTAAGAATTGCTGAAGCACTGGACAAGCATCTTCAGAAAGAGGGTAAGGGCCTGGATGTTTTTGTACAGGTAAATACTTCCGAAGAAGAAAGCAAGTACGGACTTGCTCCCGAAGCTGTGCCTGAATTTATCCAGCATCTTGCCCCTTATCAGACGCTGAGAGTCAAAGGTCTTATGACACTTGCCGAATTCAGTAGTCAGCCAGAAAGAATCAGAATGTGTTTTTCTCGGCTAAGATGCCTGCGTGACCAGCTTCAGAATGACACTCCACAAGGGGCGAACCTGACTGAACTTTCCATGGGGATGTCTGGTGATTTTGAAATAGCGATTGAGGAAGGAGCAACGGTTGTCAGAGTAGGTCAGGCGATATTTGGTGCCCGTGCCCTGCCAGACGAGCATTACTGGCCAAAGGAGTATTAAACAGCGACCATGTCCATTTAGAGGCCAGCACAGGGATAACATATTTCTTCTGGCCTCTTCGTAACTAACGTGGTTCTGTTGGATGTCCTAACAACCTAATTCTGATAGCAGGCCGGTAGCTGTACCAGCCCTGATAACAGATCAGAGTGACCACCCAGATATTGAGTGCCTGCTGATGAAGCCCGCTGTGTGCCATAGCAGACATCTCGGACGTTACGATACGTTAGGTAGCACCCACGTAAGCTACAGGGGTTATACCATGGGATTATGCCAGGAAGTTGAGTTGCTCCAGTGTGGCTTTGAGATCTGCCATTTCTTTTCCGATAAGCGTCTGAAGCGGGAATGGCAAACAGGGGCTCTGCACCCTCCCCAAAATCTCTGCGATACTGGCTATAACACGAAGGCTACCATGACGGCGGTAGAACGCCCAGAGTGGCTCAAGAGGCATGTCCAGTAGACGGGTTGCAGTAGTATCCCCATGTAATGCGACGCGGGTCAGATTCAGCGCATAATGGGGGAACAATCCGCCCAGTACCGAATACCAGATATCACACCCAGCCAGCAATCCCGCCGTCGACTGAGTATCTCCGCTGATCCCCAATGTCACGCCCCGAGCCATCTGACTTTTCAAATGCTCAACACGCTGAACTGCCTGAACCGGATCGGCAGGAAACTCCCCAAGCTTGATGGAGCCAGTATTGTCCAGATATGACAGGGCTATCAGTAGTTCATCACTGAAATCAAACCCTGTGGTTGCAGCATTATCGTAAATGCAAAGCGGAACCGATAACTCTGACGTCACTCGTTCATATAAACGAAAAACTTCTGCGGCGCTAAGTGGCTGATAGGATACAGGGGCAAGCAACACGCCACTGACACCAGCCTGCTGTGCATCTTCAGCCAGTCTCATTACATCATCTGTACGAACTGCGCCAATACTGGTTATTACCGGGATGCCCGAAGCCGCACTGACGGCCAGTTTTGTCGCAGCGAAACGCTGTTCGCGAGTCAGATAGGCGTAGCTACCCGTAGACCCCAGAGCACCAATGGAGTCAACTCCGGCGTCAACCAGATTTTCAATCAGAGTGATAAACCTGCGTTCATCTACATCACCGTTAATCAGGGGAGTCAGCGGAAAAGCGCTCAGACCAGTAAACATAACGATTCCTTTTTCAAATGAAGTCAGGCCTGCCAGCACTGGCCAGGCAGAAGAGTTATCGGGAAAATTTACGGGAGCCCATGACGAGCAGGCTGCCAAGCACAGAAAAAATCCAGAAGGCCATCCTGGGGCGTTCACCACCACGCAGGGCGCCAAAAATCGCGGTGGTCAGCGGCAGAAGACCCAGAAAAACGATTGAGTGGGCAGAGGTCACATGTTGTAACGCCATAGCCGTCAGCAACGGAAAACCGATAATGACGCCCAGGGATACGATGATGAGTGGCACGATCTGCGAGGCTTGCGGACGTTTTTCGCGAAAACCGTAAATCAGCATAATGGCCAGCACACCGGCAATCGACGCTCTCAGGAACGTCAGGAAAAAGGGATCCATATCGAGGACGGCTACGCGAGTAGCCGGTAGTGAGCCACTAAAAATGATGACCCCCAACAGTCCGTTGATCCATCCTGAAACTGAGCTGGGAGCTGTTTTATGTATCACTGTATTCACCACTGCCAACCACACTTTCTATTTGTCGCCCGCAGGCTTGAGCGTTTGTGAGGCGGATGGTACGCTTAACAATTCAATACAATCAAATTATTGTCATAGATACATTTGATGAAAGCACGCTATAAATCCATCGTGGATATGTTCGCAGACAGGATCCAAAACGAAGATATCCCTTCCGGTACGCGTCTGCCGACGCACAGGGCACTCTCTGCGCAGGAACATATCTCTCTGGCTACAGCGACTCGAGTTTACAGCGAACTGGAAGCTATGGGTCTGGTCAGTGGTGAAACAGGAAGAGGGACGTTTGTCAGGGAAATATCATTGCCCTACGGTCACGGGATTGACCAGCATGCTGTGGCCACTGATGTGCTTGATCTGAATTTTAACTATCCATCGCTCCCTGGACAGGGGGAGCTATTACGTGAAGCTCTACGGCAGGTCGCGGCCTCCGGGGATATTGAATCCCATCTGCGTTACCAGCCGCATGCAGGCAGGATGACTGAACGGGAGACTATCGCGGCTCACATTACAGGGCCGGGATTCCAGCCTGAAGCTGAAAATGTGGTGATAGTGAACGGGGCGCAGCACGGACTGACCATTACTGTGATGGGCATGCTGCGACCGGGTGATGTTGTGGCCGTTGATGCACTGACGTATCCCGGTTTTAAAGTACTGGCCGAATTGTACCATCTGGAACTTATTGCCATACCCGCTCTGGCTGATGGCCCGGACTTATCTGCACTGGAAGCGTTATGCCAGAAAAGACATATCAGGGCAGTCTATATATAGTCATGTTTATCTAATTCCAAAACACGATTTGCGTATATGTTTTTCAATGATGGTGCATGTTTTCTTATATCAATTTCATTGTTAACAGTGGTTATGATTAAGCTGTATTTATCACCTTGAATATTTTGCTTTATAGAACAGCATTCAAGCAAGAGTAGTTCACCGACTCTTAACCCATAATTTAGTAATAGTCGAACAATCAAAAAATTACGAAGCTGTATGCGACCATAAGGAAAGGGGTTTAGTACGTTCAAATTTCCAGAAGAGCAGGGTGTAATGATTTTGTATACGCTGGTAACCATCTCTACGGTCATACTTTTAAAATTAGCATTACGCTTTTGAAAAGTAGAAGTTAGCATTCTATAACCATCTTTACGAAGGCTTAGCTGAGTGTACAGCCTAGTAGCCAGGCGAGCTTGTTCCTTTGGTGAGCCATCTTGGTATGCTGGAGATATATATGTACTGATTAAAAATGCTATAAATTTGGCCACAGCATGAACTCGTACCGATGCTGTTCTCTGGTTAGCAGCAGTGGATAAAGGAAGCGGCAATATGTTCGGGGATGAAGATCTCCCATTTTCCAGATACTGAAAGAAATTGGGCATTTCGTCTATGGCTATGGCTGGATCATAAGAGGATGCATGGAAACTATAGCAAAATGTGAACCCATATTTTTGATGCCAGAACTCGTAAAAAAACTTAAGAGCCTGTAGCGAAGCAGACTGCGTAGACAGTGAACGAGTCGATAAATTATCTAGGTGATAGCGGAGTGGGATCAACAATGGCAGACAGGTGACCGTGTCCATCAAAATCCACTGGCGTTTGTGAGCAACACGGAGTTGCATGAGTGAGTACATTATTGGCCTTACATTCACAAGGGATGTGAAGTAACTGTATAATGAACATAAGGAAAGAAAAGGGATGTCGGTCATAAATCTGTAACGTGTTGATTTATTGGGAGGCAGCTGTTGAAGATGAAGTTATTGGATGCTGTAGGATATTTAACATAATATACATTATGCGCACTAACGTCAGGTAACGAGAATTGTAGCTAGATTGGTGCAGTAGTTAGTTCGCATAACAGTTGGATTGTCTTGCGCCCTCTGGTTCAGATTGTGGACTTCTATGGCTAAGCTCTCACTACGTTCGAGGGATTGTGCTCGATGTGATTTCTTCATTCACCTGACCGACATCATCAAAACCTGTTTCGTCTTTTAGCTTGTGCAAGCCTCTGCATTAGCTGGATGTGATTCTGGTTACTGCAAATTGGAACGCTTCTTCTTTGCTTCGGCTATGTGCTCACTTCGGCATTAGTTGATTTTGGAATTCTTCTGATGCGTCAGTCGAGTTCGTCACCTTGGGGAAAGTGATGGATTCACATTTAAAGACTGATATTCGGCTATGCCGATATGCGCAGAGATTCGTTGTACTGCCCAACGTTAAACTTCGTAGCACTGGTGAGATTCCAGTACGCACGCCAATCTTGTTTACAATTTGAAGATTCTAGATACTGACAATTGTTATACAATTTTGGCTGTTGCTGTCCGACCTCCCATAGTGGATGCTCCCAAAGAGCGATGGATAATTTCATCGGTAACAAACGTCTTGGACCAGACGCTAAATTTGTCCATATGGTGAAATGCCATTAGTAATTGTTTTAACTGTACCCAATGATTCAGAGTCTGTCAGCCTTAAGCAAGCTGATGGATTATGAGTGTTAACGGCTTTCCGGTGCACTGGATACAAGCTGTTGGCTTGCTTCGCTTAAAGCAAATGGGATGGAAGGTTCAGGACTAGCTACCCTGCTCTTTCATGGCTCCAAAGCAATTATCATGACATTTCTTTGTTATGAGGGATTGTTATGCGCCTGTATTTTGAAATGTATCGTGTATTAATCGTGCTTTATTTGTGTTCTCAAAGACACTTACTTTTGCATACGTGAAAACTATTGGGACAACCGAACCTCCAGCGTGCAGTTTGTTGGGTGGCAGAGGCCAGTAGTATTCATGCCAAAACGCAATTAACCACTAATCGCAGTACCTTATGTCGAAAACGGATTATGGATAATTGACGCATGAAACAGGATGGGATGGTCAGTACCTTATGCCGAAAACGGATTATGGATAATTGACGCATGAAACAGGATGGGATGGTCAGTACCTTATGCCGAAAACGCATCCTGTCTGATTTACGTATGCAAACTTAATGTGTTTTAGGTGCGTTTACACCAGACACACTTACTTGGCTTGCTTCTTTTCCACTAGCTGCCTTTGCCTTCATTGCTGCCGCATAAGCACTTGCGGTTGCTTTGGCATCTGCCGCTTCCTTTGCTGCTTTCGCTGCGGCCTGTTCTTTTTCTTCCTTGCTCATGCTTTGCATCTTCTGATATTCAGCGTCAGCTTTAGCTTGATTTGTCTCGAGAGATTGCTCCAAAGAAATAATTTCTTTCTTTACCGTTTCATCAACAAGTTGTGCTGCCTGTATCTTTCTTGCATCTATCTGTTCTGGTGATTGGGGTTGAGGTTCTACCGTTAATAGCAAATTAATAGCCGTTTCAGTATCTGAATTATAGCTATCGTAATCACCCTGCACATACTTATCAGCGGCATTTCCTATAAGAGTCTGAACTCTTTGGGTGACATCATCATTCCAGTCATAAGCGTAAGAAATTGAAGTCCATGCGGCAGGAATAATCAAAGCCATTAACTTCCATTTAGAAAGTTTCATTTGTTTTCCTTAGAATTAATTATGGAATGTATAAAAGAAATGGAAGTAAGAATGGGATAGTGCAAATACTTAACTTTAGAGCAGTTCTGGAATAT
>NZ_JANEWL010000146.1:0-7325 GCF_028069815.1 Citrobacter sp. Awk 2 | reverse complement strand
CATTAAACCATCTCGAAGACTATATAAATAATAATCCAATATCATTCCGTTATGGGGCAATCCATTCTTTTACGAAAGTAATACGCAGCCTAATCAAACGGTTAGAGGAAAAAATGCCTCAAAAATAACATATCCTCTTCATTGCAAAAACTCATCATCATGGGTGATTACAAACATAGAAATTTAAACCTTGTAATTACCCTCCCCATTAAAGATCGACATATCAGTTATAATTATCCTTGGCTGTTGACACTGTCAACACTGCTCGCTTTATGACCTGAAATAATTCCCCCTGATCTCAGCCATCACACCAGACACAAACTCTCTGCGAGCACGTTTGACCTCTGTTTTTCCACCAAGTGGTGGCGTACTTACCGATTTTGGCTTTACAGGCGGATGTACTGCCCCCACGTCACCAGTGTTAAACTGCCCTTCCCTTGCCCGTTTCAGATTCGCCAGCAGGTAGGCCGTGACATTCCTGACCTCCACCGCTTTCATGCGGCCAGCAAGATCGTCCAGAATCCGCTGTCCCAGCCCGTCAGGCAACACGCTAAGTTGCTGCTCCAGCATATCCCGGTCAGGTGTATTCAGTCGCTCGATTACCGCCGTCGGCCATGACAACCGACTTTCGCCCCCTACGTACGTATCTTTTACACTCTGTGTAAAACTACGTACGTAACGGTTCGATTTTCGAACTAAGCCGCCATCCCTTGATTTCCGGCTTAGTTCGGAATCCGAACCCGGTAAAATACCCCCCTCCAGGCGGCTAAGTTCGGATTCCGAACTCTGTGGTTTTTGACTTGGTTCGGTTTTAGAACCGGGGGTTTTCTTCTGCCGTAACGACACCATTTCCTGCGGAGTTTGTGGGGCAGATAACCGAGCTTCGATCAGCGTAACGCGTGAGTGCCGGTGGCGCATACGGGTATCGGATTTGATTTCATGCAAAACGGCCAGCGCTGTCAGGCGTATTGTTTTATTGGTGTGTCGGCAGGCATCAGCAACGGCATCAAGCCAGCCGGGATCGAAGTATTCCGCGTCAAACAGTCCCAGCGCCTCGTCGTGCTGAGCATAGATATTGCCGCGAATACGCCCGGATTTATCCCTGACACGCTTGCAGAGACTCAGCCACCCGGTAAGACGCAGCATTAACAGCGCCCTGCTGACCGTCTCCCGGGAGGCTTTATCCGAATGAGGAAGCGCCAGCTGGCACTGCAATTCGTCATAGGTAGGAAAAACAGCGCCCTCGTTCTGCTGGGCGTACAGCCGGATCATCACCCACGCCATCTTATCCAGCGGAGACAATCGGCTATCCAGAAATAAACGCCGGGGAACGGCGTCATGCACGTTCCCCAGAAAGAGCAATCCGCTCTGCTCATTACTCTGCTCGCCGGACTGTGCCTTTTGCTCAATCCGGTTTTGCATCTTCGCCAGCGTACGCTGAATAACATCATCGACGGGAACAACGGCCATCAGGCAGCACTCCATCCTTTGGTTAGCGTCCAGACTGCGGTTAACGAAATGTCCTGCTGCTCAGCGATTAGCATCATGGCCTCCAGCGCATCCAGCGATTCCAGGTTGTCAACATTCGATGCCTTCCACTGCTGCCACACCGCCAGTTCCTGTTCTTCTGTCGGGATCTGGCTGCGCCCCTGCCGGGTTACAACACCGACCAGGCGTCGCCGGGAACTGACTTCCGACGCCGTCAGACCGAAAAAACACTGCATCAGCTCGATAGAGCCGCCCAGCGTTAGCGCTCTGTCGATACGCTGTGTCCGGGTCTGCTCACGACGGGCCTGCGCCAGCATGGTGTTCAGGTTGGTATGGTTGATACGGAAGGTCAGAAGCGATACCTGTGTATTCACCAGATAATGCAAATCCTCAACGGTCAGGCTGTTTAGTTCCTGGATCTCTTCCAGCGTTAACCCCATCGCCTCACAACGGCGGATATTGCCCGACTTCAACTCCATAACTATCTGCGTTAACAGTGCATTCATCGCGCACTCCCTCCATAAATAATCGCAATATCAACAACCCATGCCAGAAAACAAAGCAGAATAACGATCCATGATGTGGCTTCAGCTTTCATCGAATCCTCCATATCCAACACGCCGCCGAAACTCGGCAATGGTCTGACATTCAACGCACAGCCTGACGCCCGGAACAACTCTGCGACGGGCTTCCGGGATCTCATGTCCACAGAGTTCACATTCAGCAGACGATATCGCCGGTGATATCAACGAAGAGCGAATGCGCTCGACCTGGCTATCGACCATCAGTTGGGTCACCTCCTGTGCCTCATCAACCCAGTCCGCTTTCATGCTGCGCCCTCCCCAAATGTCTGACGTTGCAGCTCGCGCAACCGGCGTACAACTCTAATCAACCGCAGAAATTTCACTGCATACACATCATTGAGTAAGGGTTCTTCAAACGGGCTGGACGCACCGAGAAGAAATCCGGTTAGTGTCGATAAAGGGGTATAAGATCCGCCACCACACAATGCGGCCAGCAGCTCACTGTTCGCATTTGGCGGGAGAGAATAGCCTGCGCCAAGGAGAGATTTATCTTCCTGAACAGCATCTTCAATCCCCATCACCTCCGCCAGTTCAAACGCCAGGCGAAACGCGATGTCCTGTAGATGTTCAACATCATCCTGTAACGTCGGGATATGCCAGATATCGGTTACCGGCTCCAGCCCGTTCACAGCAAAAGTAATGGGATTTACTGGCGGCTCCTGACGCTGACCGCCAGTACAATCACCAGGCTCTTGATCAACGTCCGGAGTAACGTCGGGAAATTCAGATATCGAATCTCCAGGTATATTCCCATCATAAAGATCCAGCTGTTCTTCATCGGGCGGTAGATCAATATGTTCAGAGGAGTCGCCCCCGGTAGTGACAGGCTTTTTCCCTGTTGTTCCGGAATCGATGGTAACAGAGGGCGGCTCAGCAGCCGGTGGTAGTGAAGGCTCATCATGGGTTTTGTCTGCATCCAGAACATGCTGGGGAAGCGGCTTCGGCTCGCCGAACAGTTTGCGTCGGTTCTGCTCCTGCGGATCGAGTTCAATCAACCAGCTATCGTAGGTCAGTTGCGGATCGGGCATAGCTTTCAACAAGGCCGCAATCAGCTCTTCTTTAAAGATGTCGGCTGAGTAGTGATCCGGGTCGTCAAAGGCACGGCAGACACCGCCAAAGACATCATTAAATTCCTGTTCCGGCGGCAATGCGACGTTCTGACTGAAGGTCTGCCATGCTTTTTCCGCCGCCGTTCGCAACGCAATAAGCTGGGCGATCTGAGGCCGCCCCATACCTGAATTAAGCAAGTTGGGTATCCACGGCCAGAGGTGTTCGATTGTCGCCACCATACGGCTGATATTCGAATGGTGAACCGGATAACCGGCCTCTTTCAGCAGATCGGCCAGCTCGCGCTGACTCACTTCTCGCCCCAGTTGTTCCTCGTAGATAGCTCGCGCCTTCTCGATGCCAAAAGCTTTCTCAATAAATGACAGCTCGCCACGTACATCATTCTCGGCCAGATGGCCGATAACGCACTGCAAACGCCCCGGCCACGGTTTCACGATGCACTGAACACGGCGAAAACGCTCATCGCCTGTTTCTGCATACAGTTCCGTCAGGATGGAATAGCGAGTGTTGCCACCGTCGCTGAAGATATAAACATCCTCCGGGCTTTCCGGATCTCTGGTGACTTTTGGCACCGAATCCAGCCCCCGGGCGCGGATCGACGCTTTGATATCGTCATACTTCGGGTTAAGGGAAGTTCGGGGGTTATCCGGATTGGGACGCAGTTGCTCCAGCGTCAGAACCATCGGCATTTCATTGACCGGCAGCACCACGGCAGCGCTTTCAGTGTTCGGGGTACGACCCCGCTGAAGCAGCTTTTCACCCAGTTGACTGGATTTCTTAGAAGTCATAGCGACCTCCGGTGAAATCTTCGAATCGGGTAATCTCCGCCTGATACTGTACTTTTACGGTGCCAATCGGGCCATTGCGCTGCTTGCCAAGGATGATTTCCGCCACACCGGGTTCATGCGTATCGGCGTCATACACTTCGTCCCGGTAGACAAACATAATCAGATCGGCATCCTGCTCCAGCGCCCCGGAATCGCGCAGATCGCCATTGTTCGGACGCTTATCCGCCCGGCTTTCCAGTGACCGGTTGAGCTGTGACAGCGCCACCACCGGACAGCCAATTTCTTTCGCCAGCGCTTTGAGTGAGCGGGATATCTCCGCGATCTCCTGCGTCCGGTTTTCCTGCCCCGGGCAGCGCATCAGTTGCAGATAGTCCAGCAGGATCAGGGATGGATAGCCATATTTACGGATATTTTTTCTTACCCGGGAACGCAGGAGCGCCGGTGTCATATAGCTGGAATCATCAATTACCAGCCTGCCTTTCCAGTCTTCAAGCAGGACTTTCATTGCTTCGCTGACCCGCGCCCAGTCTTCATCCTGCATATCGCCATTGCGCAGGTGTTGCAGAGGAACACGACCTAACATGGCGGTAAAGCGCATCAGTAGCTGCTCGGTAGGCATTTCCAGGCTGTAGACCTGCACCGCCATATCCGGACGCTCATTCAACGCTCCATCGCAAAATGCCAACCCAAGCGCAGTTTTCCCCATCGATGGACGACCAGCCAGCAGAATCAGATCACTGGACTGGAAGCCGCTGGTCATCGTATTTAGTTGAGCAAAGCCGGTAGGCGTACCGGTAATGAGATCTTCGCTGCCGCAACGCTGCTCTAGCCGGTTGAGGAAGGTTTCCAGTGAAGCAGGCAGATCAACATCCCCATCCGGGGATTGCTGTTCGGCAATGGCGAAGATACGGCGCTCAGCTTCGTCCAGTAATACCATCAGGTCACTTCTGGTATCGCTGGCCTGCCCGACCAGATCGTGTCCCAGTTCCAGCAACTGACGCTTCTGCCCGTAGCTGGCAACATACTCTGCATAAGCCACGATATTGGCCGCACTGGGCGTATTTTTGGAGAGTTCGGCGAGATAGGCAAAACCGCCGCACTGTTCCAGAGTACCTTGCTGCTCCATTGATTCAGCCAGGGTTATCAGGTCGATGGGCTTGTTCTGAAGCAACAACGTCTGCATGGCGGAGAAAATCACGCCATGCGGCCGCGAATAAAAGCGGTCAGCAGAAACAATCGTTGCAATATCATCCCAGCGATCGTTATCAAGCATCAAACCGCCAAGGACAGCCTGCTCGGCGCTGATTGAATGTGGCGGCGATATCTGTTCGGTGTTATTCATTCTGGCCTCCGGCACTACGACATTCGACCAGGGCTTTATTCAAACGGGCCAGCAAGGACGGGGAAACAAGAAACAGCGGCCAGCCATCACGTTCGACATCAAGATAAACGGCAGAACCAGCGGAATAACCGACCTCAAAGAAACGCCACTCCCGGGGAGAATCAATCTCCATATCCATGCTGAGATCAACAATCTGGTTATCCAGCATCAGACCCCATACTTCGAGCTGGAATTCACTGCCATCCCACATTGCTTTCAGTAGGCCAGGGATTTTTTCCAGAGCGTCAGAATAGGTTTTGGCTTCAAAAAAGACCCATTGCTCATCAACTTTTACCCGACCATCGCGAGCTACGAGACTGTAATTTGCACGATAAAGTGTCATTACTTATCCCCCTTCGGCTGGTTTTGCAGCACCGCATCAAAGCGGTCGCTCCATTCAGGGAACAATTCACAGGCCAGATCGTGCATGGTCTGCGCGGCAGGCAAACTCTTCCGGTCAGTCTGGTATTCAAGACGGTGAGCGGGTTGCCCCCGTGTATGGCCCAGCTTGTAGACTTCAAGATCGTAGATTTGGGTTTCGAGCAGAGTAACGGGGGGAATATCCGCTTTGCTATACGTTCCATCAGCAATAATCGTGGTTAACGCACCCAGCGCTTCTTCAGCCAGCAGCGTGTAATCCATGCAATTAACCAATATCTTCATCGGCGGCAACGCAATACCAAACCCACGGTAGGGAAGCAGCTCTTCCATCAATCCCACCGTTCCTCGTAAGAATTCCCGAATGTCAGGCATTACAGGCTTCACAACTGCCAGCGCGGTATGTGTTGTCGCCAGAAGCATCTGTTCCAGCATGATTGAACGTGCGCCTTGTGTGTCACCAATAATTACGTCATAAGACGCAAATAATGGATGCTGTAGCTGATTACGTAATCGGATGCGCCCATCAGGTGCGTGCATCATTGCCGTTTTTAGTTGTCCGTGAGGATCGTTGGAAATTATCAGATCAAGATTATCAATGCAGGTATGGGAAATTAACTGTTCCGGATGGTTAAGATCTACAGTCTGCATAAGCAGCTCATACAGACCACATGGAGCTTCATAACAAAGAGGGTAATAACTGGAGACGGTTGGCTGACGGTAATCGCCGTCAATCAGGAGGGTTTTGAGACCGGCGTCGGCACAGAAGCCAGCCAGGTTGGCAGAGTGAGTGGACTTACCTTCACCGCCTTTGGTAGAAATTACTGAAATTACATGCATATAAGTCACCTGTGTACGATTTACAGGTAACAAACGTTCTATGCGTGTTTAAATCAGGGATTGAAAATCCCCGTGTCCTTGGTTCGATTCCGAGTCCGGGCACCACTATTTAAAGAACCCAGCCCATGGCTGGGTTTTTGCTTTTATAGCCTCTGATCTTTCTAAAGCAATCACAACCCCTCTCACCCCCCCATCTCACTGCGTAAACCCAACATCGATACAAAACTGTTAGATTCAACAATAGGACAGGACTTAAGAGGATGACCGCACCCACTACTGAAGGTGGGATACGGATAACAGGGCAGGTTTTTACAGTTGTAGATCGGATAAGGCGATACACCGCATCCGGCGAAATGCCACCGGGAGTGCCTGATGCGCTGCGCTTATCAGGCCTACAAAATACATTCAGCTGTAGGCCGGATAAGGCGGGATGCCACATCCGGCGGTTTCCACTCCCCACAGACGCAAAAAAGCCCGTCCGTCAGGATGGGCTTCTTCACTTATTTGATGCCTGGCAGTTTATGGCGGGCGTCCTGCCCGCCACCCTCCGGGCCGTTGCTGCGCAACGTTCAAATCCGCTCCCGGCGGATTTGTCCTACTCAGGAGAGCGCTCACCGACAGACTGCAGATAAAACAAAAGGCCCAGTCTTTCGACTGAGCCTTTCGCTTTTATTTGATGCCTGGCAGTTCCCTACTCTCGCATGGGGAGACCCCACACTACCATCGGCGCTACGGCGTTTCACTTCTGAGTTCGGCATGGGGTCAGGTGGGACCACCGCGCTACAGCCGCCAGGCAAA
>NZ_JANEWL010000145.1:0-7559 GCF_028069815.1 Citrobacter sp. Awk 2 | reverse complement strand
ATATAAAGGATTATGATGAAACAAGAGCATGTACTAATACAGTTTTCTACGAAAAGGCCTTTTTCTAATAAACCTGAACTGCCAGAAGGTGCAGTTTATAATAAAGCAAAGGGTTATTGGATTAGAAATGGAGAACCTTTAGTGTCATATAATTCAGAATATGGAACTAGGGCTACCAAGAAGTGTGATGTTGAAACTGGAGAGGATCAAAAAGGAGAATGAAAAATTATGTGTTGATTCTATCAAGTATGTATGATTTTTCCACGGATTTGGTTGTTCAGCGACTGGAAAATAATGGCGATAATTTTATTAGGCTAAACAAAGAGCAATTAAGTGATTATGAGATTTTTTTAGATCCCATAAATACAATCCTAAGGGTGAAAGGTGAATATGTTGATGTAGAAACATCTAATGTAAAATCAGTTTGGTTTCGACAACCAGTTTTTCTAAGAAATACTCCAGGGCGTAGCATTGATATAAATGAGCAGCTTTCATTATCACAATGGAATGCTTTTCTTAGGGGATTAATGGTTTTTGATAAGGCGTATTGGATGAATTGGCCGCAAGCAACATATGCTGCTGAATCTAAGCCATATCAGCTAATGATTGCAAAAAAGATAGGGTTTTCTGTACCTCAAACGATTATTAGTAATTCTCTTGGTTTTGAGAAACTCCCTTCAAAGAAGTTTATTATAAAGTCGATGGATACCGTTTTACTTAAAGAAAATGATGATTGCTATTTTACATACACATCGAAAGCTAATCCTGCGGACTTTACTTTAGACAAAACCAAACAAGCACCGATAACGTTTCAAGAATATATTGAGGATAAGTTAGATATTAGAGTTACTATTGTTGGCTCCAAAGTATATGCCGTTGCAATAAAATCTAATGGTAATGCTATCTCTGATGATTGGAGAACCTTAAAAAAAGAAGATCTTGAATATATCGACATTGAACTTCCTGTTAGAATTAAAAAACTTTGCATAGAGTATGTTAAGTTACTTGGGTTGAATTATGGTGCTATTGATTTTATCAAAACAAAAGACGAATATATATTTATTGAAATAAATCCAACTGGCGAGTGGGGATGGCTTTCTAATGATAAAAGAGAAATTGATTACGATATTGCAAAGAAATTATCTGAGGCTAATTAAAATGTTTTCTAGAATTATTGAGGAAGTTTTCCCATTTCTTTATTTTTACTATATTGCCAACAAAAAAACAGTTAGTGTGTATGATATCACCTTTTCAAACTTTGAGTTTTACTCAGGATTATCGGATGAAAAAATAGTCGAGAGACTTGAGAGCGAGCATAATAGAGCCAAGGAGATAGATGATAAGACTTTTAAATTTACATTAGCATTAAGTATATCATTAAGTATTATAAGTGCCGGTGCCAGTGGGGTTGTTAAATTTCTTCCTGAAAGTCACTTAAGTCCATATATATCGTTTGTGTTTTTTCTTTCTTCTTTTTATATGCTGTGTGGAGGTCTTATCTCATTGGGTTCATTAAAAACTCTACCAAAATTTGGGTATGGAACGTATTTTGAGATCAACAAAAATAGAGAATCTTTAATTAAGGCTATTATTGGTCAGGAAAAGGTTAATATAATACGGCATATAAGGAATGAGCTTTCTTATATGAGTTTGCGAAATGGGTTTTTACTAATCCTCTTTGCTCTTATTTTGTGTTTATTTATATTGGCTACCAGTTTTTTTATGAGCCACTTACGATTTGAACCGTTGACATCTTACTGTCTATGAATAGTTATTAAAATTCTAGTGATTGAGTTTAATTTCCTCACCATTTACAAATATCAATCCTTCGCGAATTAGTTTCTCCAGCCAGCGCGAAAACTTCTTCTCGACGTTAATTCCCTTTGCGCGTAGATCGTCGCGCAAGAGCGCGCGGGTACAAGGCTTATTCTGGCTGATGCGTTGGTTAATACAGCGCCATAGCGCCGTATGGTTGCGGGTGATATTGTAAATAGACCCGTTTTAGTTCCAGGCATTTTTTGAGATCCCGGCCAAATGATTGTGTTGCCGATATTCCTCAGGCGTCATATTGTTCAGTGATTCATGCGGGCGTTCACAGTTATATTCTGACACCCATCTTTCCGTGATTTCCCGCACTTCATTCAGCGTTCTGAACAGATAAAAATCGAGTATTTCTGTACGGTATGTTCGGTTAAAGCGCTCAATAAAAGCGTTCTGCGTCGGCTTACCCGGCTGAATAAATTCCAGTTTTACTGCATGTTGCTCTGCCCATTCAGCCAGTGCAAGTGAGATAAATTCCGGACCATTATCCATGCGTAGCATGACCGGATAGCCGCGATTTGCCGCGATCCTGTCGAGTACACGGACCACGCGCAAAGCTGGCAGATTCAGATCGATTTCAATCGACAATGCCTCACGGTTAAAGTCATCAACGACATTGAACGTGCGAAAACGACGACCACAGACCAGAGCATCATGCATAAAATCGACAGACCAGCTCTGGTTCAGCGCTTCTGGTGTGGCCAGCGGCGAGGGATTACGCACCGGCAACCGTTGTTTGCCTTTACGGCGAAAATTCAGCTTCAGCAGACAATAAATACGATGGATCCTTTTGTGATTCCACGGGTATCCCTGCCGCCGCAGAACCTGGAAAAGTTTTGGAAAACCGTACCGTGGGTATCGCTCTGCCACTGCCTGCAACGCGACAATAACGGGTTCGTCACGCGTGGTATCCGGACGGTAATGGTAAACCGTTCTGCTCAGGTTCAGACTCCGGCAGGCCTGACGGATACTGAGTCCAAATGTCGTTATCAGATGAGTGACCAGCTCACGCTTAAAGGCTGGTTTTAAAGCTTTTTTTCGATAACGTCTTTCAGCGCCCGGTTCTCAAAGCTCAGGTCGGCAAACATCTGTTTGAGACGCCGATTCTCGTCCTCAAGATCTTTGATCTTTTTAATATCAGAAGCCTCCATGCCGCCGTATCTGGACTTCCAGTTGTAGTAGGTGGCTTCAGATATACCGGCCTCCCGGCAGACATCTTTAACAGTTCGTCCGGCTTCAACCGATTTAATTACGGCAATGATCTGATGCTCAGTAAAACGGGCTTTACGCATAGCGATCTCCTTTGTTGGCAGATTGATTATGCCGGAGGATCTCTAAATGTGAATGGCACGATTATGCGGGATACTTACAATATGAGGGACGCCGGGTGGTATGCCACTACTCAGTAAGTCATCGTCAGGTTGCCGGGGCTCGTCATTCAGCACCAGTGAGGTCACCGGTTCGCCATCGCTATCGGTATAGATAACAACTTCCTCAAGATCGTAGGCGGTGACCTCCGGCATCTCCGCATCTTTCATCTTTGTACAACTCAGGGTGATAGCGTTGCGACGTCCCTCGCGCCTGACGTTAAACTCGGCATCCAGCGCGGCCTGAAAAGCACTTGAACCGCGTGCGCCCCGTTCCTGATCCTTACCCGAGTGATGAACGATCATCATCGCTGCGCGCGTATGATACCGAATGGCGTCGCAACCCTGGATAAATGCGCCCATATCCCGCGCGGTGTTTTCATCTGAGTTACCAAAACAGCGGGCCAGCGTATCGAGGATAATCAGCCGTACCGGCATTCCGGTCATGTTCTGAATGTCCTTTGCCGCCAGGATCACCTGCTCGATGCTTCCCGGAGCGGCTGGAAAGATCGGGCAGTCGACGCGAAACAGGTTATCGAGCGCCATCTCGTCATTAACGCTGAGTTCCCAGGCGCGGATCCGCCGCGATACACCGGTTCCTCCTTCTCCGGCGATAAACAGCACAGCCCCTTGATTGACTCGCCTTCCGCCCCATGACGTACCGCTGGCAATATGGCACGCCAGCGATACTGCCAGAAAGGATTTAAAAGAGCCGCCGGGGCCGTAAATACTGCACAGTGCCCCGGCGGGAATAAGTCCTTTAACCAGATAATCCTGACTGGTGTTAAACCCTTCCGAGCCCCGGCGCAGCGGAAGGGAGGTGGTGAGAGTACTGTCTGATGCTGTCATGGCTTACGACCTGAGATTTGCAGGAAGTTGCTGGTTGAACACAATCCGGGAAATGGATTCACCGTAGTGACGGTAAAATTCATCCCAGTCGCTCAATGTGGTGTCTGCAGGGAGAACCACACAGCCCTTCACTACCTCGGCAGCGGCGGTTGCATTCAGCAACCCGGTATTTTTCTCCTGACTGCAATCATTATCGCCAGCCAGGATAAGGTGGCATTCAGGCCACTGCGCCCGGAAAGCGATGGCCACATTTTTCAGGTTGTGTGCCGACAGGGCAGCAACGACTGGAAAATGATGAAGGCATGAGACCGCAAGCGCGGTTGCATATCCTTCGGTAATAATGATGCCTTCCGGTGGTTTGCTGTCCGGTGCCCAGGGTTCCGGTCTACCGTTGCGGCTCGCCTGATGTACCGGGCAAAAACAATCCTTCAGATGGCTACCGGGCAGCAGGTACTTTTTCCCTCCAGGATGAATGAACTGCGCACCTGTCAGCTGCGCGCCTGTATTTCGAATTGGCAATACCAGCGTACCCGCCCCGAAATGCACGCCGCAGATTGTCCGGCTACTACGTTCAGTCAGAAGCCACTGGGCTCGTCGCCAGCCTCGCGTTGTCAGATACGGCGCTTCTCCGGATTCACAATGGCGAAGCAATGTCTTAATACGCGATTCCATATTCAAAGCCTGTGATTTTTCCCTGGCAGGCGGAACCAGCGGTACAGGATCCATGTCCTGCACCATTCCGGCGGCCGCAACCAGTGCGCAACCGAAGAAGCGGGAAACCAGATCCAGTCCGTCACCTGCGCCGCACTGATTGCAGAACCATGTGCCGCGCCCCTCCAGATCATCCATCCTGAAACGATCCTTACCCCCACAACAGGGACACGGGCCATGCCGATGATTTGGTGGAATGAAAATGCCAAGTTGTTCAAATATTTTCGGCCAGTTATTGCGTGCCCGATCGGAGACGGCAGAAACGTAATAGCTCATGATTGCCTCCCATACACCTGCTGGATGTAGCGCCCTCGACCATCACCATGACCAAGATCCATCGCAACCATCGCCCTGGCTTCCTTTATACTCAACCCCAGTCCCTGGTAGTGCGCCATCGCCTCCTGCGCCCATGAATAGCGCAGACTGTGTGGTGCATAGGGGGCAGTCAGCCCTGCGCGAACTGCGCTGGCACGCCAGTAATTCATTGCGGCGCGCAGATCGGGTTTATTGAGCAAACGTCCCCCGAGTTGTGTCATCAGGGGGATAGCCTGGTTCAGGATGCTGCGTAGCCTTTCAGGTTCGAGCACCACCGTCTGACGGGAACGTGATCCTTTGGTGCCAAAAACCACCTGCAATCGATTTTCTCCACGCTCTAACGCAGCGGCCCATGTCTTCAGAGACTGACAACACTGCACCGCTTCCTGTGAACGCAAACCCATTGCTCTGGCAAGCTCCAGCGTCAGAGCCAGCCCTTCATCCTTTTCATGAAAAGCAGACAGCGCCGACAACCAGCGTTCTGAGGTTAATGGCAGATGCGTTCCTGCCCGGCTGGCGTTACCCAGCCCGAGCGCTTTATTGCTGATGCGCTCCGATTGGGCAAATTTTTGACGTCCAGACTGAGCAAGGATGGTGCGCAGGGCAGCCATCTCGTTTTGTAGCGTGCGTGGTGTAATGCCTGCTTCCCGTCGCGCCATCACGTAGCTTTCGATATGTGACGATTTCAGATGCTGGAGATCCTGAATCTGGATATTCAGCTTGTGCAGATGCTGGCTTAAACGCCCGGCGATGCGGAGGCGATCATGGACTGTTTTAAAACTGCCGCCAGCCAGCAGGGCGAGTTTTTCCATGCGTTTTGTAAGTTTCGACATAGCTATTCTCCACTCAATTCTCCGACGCGCGGTTGGGCACAGCGTGCTGTGCTGAACGATACCGGTGCGCCGGAGAATGCGCGGATGAGGTATGACGGGGTACGGTGATGCACGAATGCAGCCGCCTGCTCAGGCAGGTATATCCCCACAGGTAAAATGACCTGTCCTCCGGTATCGGTTCGGTAGTGCTGGTTTCTCCTCCTGGTAAGTGAATTACTGACATCTGTTTGAGTGTCAGCCTGTTTGTTGCAGTGGATTTGCAGGCAGTAGCTGGGTTGAAGCTGATCTGCGCGCTGGCGTCACTTTCACTCGCTTACGCTCTTAAAAGTGACGCCGCGTTTTGCACATTCAGCAGGAAGTACGGACGCAAAGCCTTCGGCAATGCCGTCCGACTTCTCTACAGCGTTCTGTCGCTACGCTTGCAACAGGGTAGCGATATAGGGTGTGGTCACCTGTATCGAGACAGGAGGTCAGTTTCAGACCACGCTTCGTTCCCTAGTTGACCGGGGGGCTGACCGCCAAAGGCGCTTCTTACAGGTCGCAGTTCGTCTTAGAACAGGAAGCTTTTAGGGGTACTGCTATGAGTTGGGGATAGGGTAGAGCGGGGGGAGGGGAAAAGCTGTGGGAAACTGTTTGTGGGAATTAAAAGAATTTTAAAATGAAAGTCATGTTCCCACCAATAATTGCGGGAACATTAATATTTGTTAGTTAAATGCTTATTACTTTCTCCAGCGAGCTATTACATCAGAAAAAACAAGATCTTTCCACGGTTCCTGCCACTCTTTGTGTACACAGACGCTACGAGAGTGAGGTTCTGGACTGGGGAGATCTAGTTTAACAATAGCTGGTGTGAGAATTGCGTCACCGACAACAATACACTCTCCTGAAGATAAATTAGGCAGTATCTCGGTAATGGATGAAATATTATCAGGAAATAATCGTTTTACGTAGTTCTGGTCAGCATCGTTTGTAAGTCTAAGCGAAATAAAATTGTTGCATTGTGCAAAAATAGTCTCAGAAACTTCAGATGGTCTTTGGCTGACAACCATTAGGCTGAGCCCGTATTTACGTCCTTCTTTTGCAATCCTCTCAATTGATTTTCGCGAAGCTCTGTATGAGGCGTTATTATCTCTTGGGATATAATTATGTGCTTCTTCACAAACCAATAATACAGGTGCATCATTGAGTAATCCTTTTGAGTGACGCAACTTAGAATAATGGAAACAGAAATCAAATATTAAACGAGAAACTAAACTTACCACTACGCTTAAAACTTCAAAAGGAATTCCACCTAGATCAATAATTGTAATGTTAGATTTGTTAATGTATCCAAGGAATTGTCTCATCAGACTATCAAAATCTACAGTCTCATAAGGGCGGCCATCACTTTTTTTTGCCTCTAATAAGAATCTCATCCTTTTATCGTTTAACTTTGCCTCTAAGCGCGAAGAGAATCGATTGAATTCACCATAAAATGGACCTGTTGTAGCCTTTTTATCAACGGCTTGAGACGTTGGTACAAAAGAATGAATTTTATCAAAATAATAATCTTTCCTGTCAGTTACTAATGTACCGTCCTCTAGCTTTGGCATATCCTCATTTTTTAGCCTACCAATTACTTCTCTATTCATGTTTTCAATGAAGTTATAAACCTCTCTTATAG
>NZ_JANEWL010000144.1:0-7617 GCF_028069815.1 Citrobacter sp. Awk 2 | reverse complement strand
GTTTCAAGTCTCAAAATTAAATTTCATGCCACGGTATTCTATGACGTCTGGTGATTATCACTGTTGGTTTTGATGGGAATTATCCGGTGAAGTGATGTGCCTGAAAATTATCTTCAACCTAATTTCTTGCGCCAGATCAGTTTTAATAAATTTAACGGAATGAATTATTCGGCATTTGTTGTTGGATATCGGTGGATTAATCGAGGAGTTGTATATGAAAAAAGTGGCGGTGTTGCTGGCACCCGGTTTTGAAGAGGCTGAAGCCATTGTGACTATTGATATTCTACGTCGCCTGCAAATTGAGGTTGAGACGCTGGCCTGCGCAGAGTCCCGTGCGGTGGTGAGCTATCATGACGTGCCAATGGTGACCGACAGTACGCTGGAGGCCCGTCGGGATGCTTTCTACGATGCGATCGTGTTGCCAGGGGGACCACAGGGTAGCGTAAATCTTGCCGCCAGTGCTGCAGTTGTCCAGTTTATCTCTCGCCATGACGATGCAGGAAAACTGATTTGCCCGGTTTGTTCGGCAGCCGCGCGGGTGCTGGCGGGTAATGGGTTACTGAAAGGCCGGCGCTACGTGTGTTCAGGTGAGCTGTGGCAAACCATCACCGACGGCGAGTATGTCGACGCGCCTGTTGTTGAAGATGGAAATCTTATCAGTGGCAAAGGACTGGGCCATATTTTTGATTTTGCGTTTACGCTTTCTGCACGTCTGTTAGAAGACGATATTCCTGTTCGCGATCACGCTGACCATATTTATTACCCTTGGTAATCATTGGACTCCCGGATGTTTCGATATTCGGGAACAAGGATTCACTGGCTGAGGTTATGGATTAATCTGCTATTTCTTATTTTTCCTATTCTGAAAATTGTGTTTTTTTATGTCATTTCCCGCTGAATTTATGTACGCAACTACTGTAATTCTAGGGTGTGATGCCGCTCTCTTATGGAGAATCAATTTCCCGCTAAAACTACTCTCAGCACTGGCATTGATCTTATCAGTAAAAGGTAATGCTTTGTTTTACGTCCGGATTACAAAAAATCGTTTGATTTTACCCTACATAAAAGAACGTTAAAGCTGGAGTTAACCATGCACAAATTCACTAAAGCGCTGGCGGCCATCGGTCTGGCCGCCATTATGTCACAATCCGCTATCGCTGAATCCATGAAGCTCGGTTTTCTGGTCAAACAACCGGAAGAACCCTGGTTCCAGACGGAGTGGAAGTTTGCAGATAAAGCCGGTAAAGACCTTGGGTTTGAAGTTATTAAAATCGCCGTTCCAGACGGAGAGAAAACCCTGAATGCTATCGACAGCCTGGCGGCAAGTGGTGCAAAAGGATTTGTAATTTGTACGCCGGACCCGAAACTCGGGCCTGCTATTATGGCAAAAGCGCGTGGCTATGACATGAAAGTCATCGCGGTTGACGATCAGTTCGCCAATGCGAAAGGTAAGCCTATGGATACCGTGCCATTGGTGATGATGGCAGCAACCAAAATTGGTGAACGCCAGGGCCAGGAACTGTACAAAGAGATGCAGAAACGTGGCTGGGATGTGAAATCTTCCGCTGTAATGGCGATTACCGCCAACGAACTGGATACCGCGCGCCGTCGTACATCGGGTTCGATGGAAGCGCTTAAAGCTGCAGGCTTCCCGGAAAAACAGATCTACCAGGTCCCAACCAAATCAAATGATATCCCTGGCGCATTCGACGCCGCAAACTCCATGCTGGTTCAACATCCTGAAGTTAAACACTGGCTGATTGTCGGGATGAACGACAACACTGTGCTGGGTGGCGTGCGTGCTACCGAAGGGCAGGGGTTTAAAGCAGCAAACGTTATTGGTATCGGTATTAACGGTGTTGATGCCATTAGCGAACTCTCCAAAGCGGAAGCCACCGGATTCTACGGTTCACTGCTGCCTAGCCCGGACGTTCACGGTTATAAATCCAGCGAAATGCTCTACAACTGGGTCACCAAAGGCGCAGAACCGCCGGTGTTTACTGAAGTTACCGATGTGGTGCTGATTACTCGCGACAACTTCAAAGAAGAACTGGCGAAAAAAGGCTTAGGCGGCAAATAACGCAACTGCCGTAAAACGATCTTATCCGGCCTACAAAAACGCCCTTTGTAGGCTGGATAAGGCTACGCCGCCATCCGGCAACCGTTTAGATCCACGGAGACGTTATGCAACAGTCTACCCCGTATCTCTCATTTCGCGGCATTGGCAAAACCTTCCCTGGCGTAAAAGCGCTAACGGATATCAGTTTCGACTGTTATGCCGGGCAGGTGCATGCACTGATGGGTGAAAATGGCGCCGGGAAATCAACATTATTAAAAATTCTCAGCGGAAACTACGCGCCAACCACGGGATCTATAGCGATCCACGGACAGGAGGTTTCGTTTGCGGACACAACCACTGCGCTGAACGCCGGTGTCGCCATTATTTACCAGGAACTGCATCTGGTGCCGGAAATGACCGTCGCCGAGAACATTTACTTAGGGCAGCTTCCGCATAAGGGTGGGATTGTGAACCGCTCGCTGTTGAACTACGAAGCGGGCCTGCAGTTAAAACATCTGGGGATGGATATCGATCCTGATACTCCATTGAAATATCTCTCCATCGGTCAGTGGCAAATGGTGGAGATTGCTAAGGCGCTGGCGCGTAACGCCAAAATTATCGCTTTTGATGAACCCACCAGCTCTCTTTCCGCCAGGGAGATTGAAAATCTGTTTCGCGTGATTCGTGAGCTACGCAACGAGGGCCGCATCATTCTGTACGTTTCGCACCGTATGGAGGAGATTTTCGCGCTGAGCGATGCCATAACCGTGTTTAAGGATGGCCAGTACGTCAAAACGTTTACGGACATGCAGCAGGTTGATCACGACGCACTGGTCCAGGCGATGGTGGGGCGTGATCTTGGGGACATCTACGGCTGGAAGGCCAGACCTTACGGTGCGGAGCGTCTGCGTTTGCATGAGGTAAAAGCCCCAGGCGTGCGCACCCCGATCAGCTTATCGGTACGTAGCGGCGAAATCGTCGGACTGTTCGGCCTGGTGGGTGCCGGACGTAGCGAATTAATGAAAGGTCTGTTCGGCGGCACGCGCATCACACAAGGTCAGGTGTTTATTGACGAACAAGCGATAGAAATCCGCAAACCCAGTCACGCCATTGAAGCAGGCATGATGCTGTGTCCGGAGGATCGCAAGGCCGAAGGGATTATCCCGGTCCATTCGGTACGCAACAACATCAATATTAGTGCGCGCCGTAAACATGTCACGGGGGGATGTCTGATCAACAACGGCTGGGAAGAGACCAATGCTGACCATCATATCCGCTCACTCAACATCAAAACGCCGGGTGCAGAGCAACTGATCATGAACCTCTCTGGCGGTAATCAGCAAAAGGCCATACTGGGGCGCTGGTTATCGGAAGAGATGAAAGTAATTTTGTTGGACGAGCCTACCCGCGGCATTGATGTTGGCGCGAAACATGAAATTTATAACGTGATTTATGCCCTGGCTGCGCGCGGTGTTGCCGTGCTGTTTGCCTCCAGTGACCTGCCGGAAGTTCTTGGCGTCGCCGACCGCATTGTGGTGATGAGAGAAGGTGAGATCGCAGGTGAATTACTTCATGAACAGGCGGATGAACGCCAGGCGCTGAGCCTTGCTATGCCTAAAGTCAGCCAGGCAGTCGCCTGAATAAGGAGAATATGATGTCTTCCGTTTCTACATCGGGTTCAGGCGCTGCGAAGTCGGCGTTAAATTTTGGCCGAATTTGGGATCAATACGGGATGCTGGTGGTATTTGCCGTGTTGTTCCTGGTTTGCGCTATTTTTGTGCCGAACTTTGCGACTTTCATCAATATGAAGGGGCTGGGTCTGGCGGTATCTATGTCGGGTATGGTGGCGTGCGGGATGTTATTTTGCCTGGCATCCGGCGATTTTGATCTCTCGGTAGCGTCCGTTATTGCTTGCGCAGGGGTGACGACTGCAGTGGTCATTAATATGACCGAAAGCCTGTGGATTGGCGTGGCGGCTGGGTTGTTGCTCGGTGTTCTGTGCGGTCTGGTGAATGGTTTCGTGATTGCGCGTTTAAAAATTAACGCGCTGATCACGACGCTCGCTACCATGCAAATTGTTCGCGGTCTGGCCTACATTATCTCTGACGGTAAAGCAGTGGGTATCGAAGACGAACGCTTCTTTACGCTTGGCTATGCCAACTGGTTAGGGCTGCCTGCACCGATCTGGTTAACCGTGGGCTGCTTTATTATTTTTGGCCTGCTGTTGAATAAAACCACGTTTGGTCGCAATACGTTGGCGATTGGGGGCAATGAGGAAGCTGCACGTTTGGCTGGGGTGCCGGTCGTTCGCACGAAGATTATTATCTTCATTCTTTCCGGTCTGGTATCCGCCGTTGCGGGGATTATCCTGGCATCACGTATGACCAGCGGCCAACCGATGACCTCTATTGGTTATGAGCTGATCGTGATTTCTGCCTGTGTGTTAGGCGGCGTTTCGCTCAAAGGCGGCATCGGAAAAATCTCATATGTCGTCGCAGGGGTGTTAATTTTGGGGACGGTCGAGAATGCGATGAACCTGCTGAATATCTCGCCATTCGCACAGTATGTGGTGCGAGGTTTGATCCTGCTGGCGGCAGTGATCTTCGACCGCTACAAACAAAAAGCTAAGCGTACTGTTTGATGATTCAAATCCCAACTTTTTAGTCTAGCTTCTGCATATCGCCAGCCGCTACCCGGCTGGCGATTGTTTTTCTAAATGGCGAGCACGGTCACACTGTCTATACTTATACCCGTCATACATCCTATATACGGCGCGATCCGCGCGGCGTACAGACCATGACGAGGAGGAGAATCGGGTGACAGCATCGCTAACCTTACCCCCTGAGCATCCCACAAACTGTGCTTATTTTTTCGATCTCGACGGAACACTGGCTGAAATCAAACCGCATCCTGATCAGGTTGTAGTTCCACAGACAATTCTGCAGTTATTACATCGCCTGGCCACGCAAAATGCGGGTGCTCTGGCATTGATTTCAGGGCGCTCAATGGCAGAGCTTGACGCACTCACCACCCCATATCGTTTCCCGCTCGCCGGGGTGCATGGGGCAGAACGCCGTGACATCAATGGTCAAACCCATATTGTGCATTTGCCTGCGGCGGTTGAGCGCGAAGCGGGGGCGTTATTGCATGCGGCGCTGGCGACATTACCGGGGACAACGCTTGAAACAAAAGGCATGGCTTTTGCTCTGCACTACCGGCAGGCGCCTGAACATGAGGCCGCTCTGCTGGCGTTGGCTGAACGTATTACCCATATCTGGCCACAACTGGCATTACAGCCCGGAAAGTGTGTTGTGGAAATCAAATCTCAGGACACCAATAAAGGAGACGCAATTGCGGCATTTCTGCAGGAAGCACCGTTTGTCGGACGGACACCTGTTTTTGTGGGTGATGATCTGACCGATGAAACAGGTTTTGCTGTGGTCAATCGCGCCGGAGGTATCTCGGTAAAAGTGGGAAGCGGGGAGACTCAGGCTACATGGCGTCTGGCTGCCGTCAGAGACGTCTGGCATTGGCTGGAACACATCAACTGTCCGCAGCAGGAACAAGAAGCAACGAATGACAGGAGAGGTGGCTATGAGTCGTTTAGTCGTAGTATCTAACCGCATTGCCTCACCGGATGACAAAGGCAGCGCTGGCGGTCTTGCTGTAGGTGTGCTGGGCGCACTGAAGGCTGCTGGCGGCCTGTGGTTCGGCTGGAGCGGTGATACAGGCAATGGGGAGCAGCCATTAAAAAAAGTTACCCGTGGCAACATCACCTGGGCATCGTTTAATCTGAGCGAACAGGATTACGAAGAGTATTACTGCCAGTTTTCGAATGCCGTGTTGTGGCCTGCGTTCCATTATCGACTGGACCTGGTACAGTTTCAGCGTAGTGCCTGGGAAGGCTACCAGCGGGTTAATGCCTTACTGGTTGATAAGCTGCTGCCACTGCTTAGTGATGACGATATTATCTGGGTTCACGATTATCACTTGTTACCTTTTGCCTGTGAGCTACGAAAACGTGGTGTGAATAATCGCATCGGTTTTTTTCTGCATATTCCTTTTCCAACACCCGAAATTTTCAATGCGTTGCCGCCACATCAGGCGCTACTTGAGCAACTGTGCGACTTTGATTTATTGGGCTTTCAAACCGACAACGACCGCCAGGCCTTTCTTGACTGTCTGGCGGCGCAAACTCAGGTAACTACGCCCAGTGAGAAACAGCATCTGGCCTGGGGAAAAGCGTTCCGCACGGAAGTTTATCCTATTGGTATTGCACCTGAGGAGATAGCACGGCAAGCATCAGGACCGCTACCGCCGAAACTGGCACAGTTAAAAGCAGAACTTAAAAATGTGAAAAATATCTTTTCTGTTGAGCGACTGGATTACTCCAAAGGCCTGCCGGAGCGTTTTCAGGCCTATGAGGCGCTGTTGGAACAGTTTCCACAGCATCACGGGAAGATTCGTTATACGCAGATAGCACCGACCTCGCGTGAGGAAGTTCAGGCTTATCAGGATATTCGTCACCAGTTAGAGACCGAGGCCGGGCGGATCAATGGTAAATACGGGCAACTGGGCTGGACACCGCTGTACTACCTGAATCAGTATTTTGACCGTAAATTACTGATGAAGGTCTTTCGCTACTCTGATGTCGGACTGGTGACGCCACTGCGCGATGGCATGAATCTGGTGGCAAAGGAGTATATCGCCGCACAAGACCCTGCCAATCCTGGTGTCCTGGTGCTGTCGCAGTTTGCCGGAGCAGCGAATGAGCTGACTTCTGCACTCATTGTAAACCCTTATGATCGGGATGATGTCGCGGGCGCATTAAACCAGGCTCTGACGATGCCACTTGCCGAACGTATTTCACGTCATGCCGCAATGCTGCAGACTATCGTTAAAAATGATATCAATAACTGGCAGGCGAGATTCATTTGCGATCTGAAGAACGTCGCATCGCGTCATACGGAAAACCTGTCGCCTGACCCGCAGACAGCCTGCAGCAAACTGGCGTGATTAATCGCCCGCAAGCGGCACCAGCAACACATCAACCTGGCTTGCGCTGACAACGCTTTTCGCTGAGCAGGACGCTCGCGAAAAGAAACTGTGGTTATGGTTGCCATAAATCACCAGATCAACCGCGTGCTTGCGGCATACATCCAGAATGTGTTCGTTCAATGCGCCATAGGTAATAAACGTGTGCTCAATAGGGTACTGCGCTTCTTTGCTTAACTGATCGATAAAATTCTGGGTTTCTTCTTGCATCACTTCACGCAGATCTTCCAGCATTGGGGCGGCAAACTGGTTATACAGTTCGGGATCTGAGACCAGGGTTATCAGACTAATGCGGGCGTTGACAGGGCGAGCGATTGAAACCGCCTTTGCTAACAGCTGGTGGCTTTCGGGGGTAGCGGCAACAGCGACAAGAATGTGCGCATAGCTCATAACTCGCTCCTTTTGTTCATGAATTATGAGAGAACTCTTCAGTTTTAATCGTATACCCCCATAGTGCTACGTTTCGTATGGTAATTGTGTGAATGTCATCATGATTATTCATT
>NZ_JANEWL010000143.1:0-8297 GCF_028069815.1 Citrobacter sp. Awk 2 | reverse complement strand
GTCTGGACAGAGCCTCCAAAACGCCGCAATAAAAAATAAATACATATAAATCAATAAATTAAATTAATATTTCTGCACAGACTTGCAAACAGAAAAAGTTTAGATATAAATTAGATATATCGAAACAACATCAGGAGATGAATGATGCAAGATCATCATGAAGGGTGCTGCAAACATGCAGAACACCAGCACGAAGGCTGCTGTAAAGGCGAAGGACATCGCCACGAAGGTCACCACAGCGAACACCACGAAGGTTGCTGCAAAGGTGAAGAACGTCGTCACGAAGGCTGTAACAAAGAGCACCACCATGAGCATGGCTGCGGACACCGCCACGGTCGCGGTGGTGGTGGCGGTCGACGTCAGCGCTTCTTCGGTCACGGCGAATTACGTCTGGTGATTCTGGATATTTTGACCCGCGATGCCAGTCACGGTTATGAGCTAATCAAAGCCATTGAAACATTGACTCAGGGTAATTACACCCCAAGCCCAGGTGTTATTTACCCGACACTGGATTTCTTGCAGGATCAGTCGCTTATCGCCATCCGTGACGAGGAAGGAGGACGTAAGCAGATAACAATCACAGAGCAAGGCCTGCAATGGCTGGAAGAGAACCGGGAACATCTGGAACATATCCACGAACGTATTAAAGCACGCAGTGTCGGCTTTGAATTACGCAAGAATCCACAGATGAAAAGAGCACTGGAGAATTTTAAAGCCGTGCTGGATCTGCGGGTCAATCACGGTGACACCAGCGAAGCGCAAATCAAGAAGATCATCGGAATTATCGATCGCGCATCGCTGGACATCACCCAGCTTGATTAAGCAGGCTGCGCGTCCTCTTTACGCACGCGGAACACTTTGATCATCTCTTTTAAGTGTAATGCCTGTTCATTTAATGACGCCGCTGCCGCAACGGACTCTTCTACCAGACAGGAGTTCTGTTGCGTGGTGGTGTCGATCAGGCCAATCGCACTGTTAATCTGCGAAATACCGTCCGTCTGCTCGCGGCTGGCCTGACCGATTTCCCGTAATATCACATCCATTTCTTCAACGTTAGTGACCATTCCATTGATCAACGCGTTGGCTTTTTCAACCAGCGCCAGCCCTTCCCGGGTTTGACTGGTGGAGTCTTCAATCAGATTGCGGATCTCACTGGCAGACGATGCGCTTTTTTGCGCCAGTTGACGCACTTCTCCGGCAACTACCGCAAAACCACGCCCGTGCTCACCGGCGCGCGCGGCTTCGACAGCCGCATTCAGCGCCAAAATATTGGTTTGAAAAGCAATCGAATCGATCAGGTTGATAATTTCTGACATACGGTTAGAGGTTTCATTAATCACGCGTATTTTCTGCGTCACCTGATTCATCATCTCACCGTTGTTTTTCACGACCGTCGCCGCTCCCGTAGACAGCTTCGTCGCTTCATGGGTATGGTCTGCCGTCGTTTTGACCGTCGCGGTAATTTGTTCCATCGACGCCGCGGTCTGTTCTACCGAGCTTGCCTGTTCTTCGGTACGCGCAGCCAAATCCTGATTACCCGCGACAATCTGCGCCGCCGCCGCAGAGATATTCTCGGAGCCGTTTTGCACTTCCTCGACAATCTCTAACAGTCGGGTTTTCATTGCCATCAGCGCTTGCAGCAGCACACCGGTCTCATCCTTCTGTTCCATACTGATGTTGCGAGTGAGATCGCCCTGCGCAATCGCCTCGGCAAACTGCACGGCTTCATTAAGGGGTCGGGTAATTGAGCGCACAATATACCAACCCATCACACAACCGGCAGCAATGCTGATCAGCGCCAGAGTAATCAACAGTGCGCGATTGGTGTGGAAATCATATTCCACCTGAGCGCCCGCCTTCTGCATCTGGGCATCTTCAATGGCGATCAACTCCTGCACTTTTGCTTTATACGCCTGCTGCACATTCACCGTGCGGGTCATCATCTCGTGCATCGCACCAGAGCGATCGTGATTCTGCAGCGCCTGCAGAATGCGGAATCGGGAAGCCAGATACTGTTCACGCACATCGCGGATATCCGCAATAATTTTTTTGGATGCATCATTGAGAGGCGCAGCACTCAGCGCATCCAGCAGAGCAGAAATTTGCTGGCTGATGGTATCGAGCTTTTTCTGGGACGCCTGGGTCCATTTACCTTCCTCATCCAATAACATCAATTGTTGAGTACTGACAAACTCCTGAAAATTATCAATGAGCAGATTGGCTTTTACCGTAATCGGATAGTCATTGGTAATGATGTTCTGCATCCCACTGTTACTACGATCCAGACTCAACAGCGAAAGGCCCGAACTCACCATCATCAGTACAATAAACAAACCAAACGCGATAAATAACTTCGAGCGAATCTTTACGTTATGCAAGAACATATTTTCTCCCTGGAGACAGTTTTCTTCAGACAGATATCCTTATCGGTCAGCAATCACCTAACTTTATGATATTGATCGTTTTTTAATTTACACCAATGTTGCGAAATAGTTTTTGACGATGAATAAAGCAAGACCGATCGTTATATAAGCGATATTTAACAATATTTAAAAACAGGGCGCTCGCCGTCATAACGGAATAATTAAAATAGAATCGTAATACCAAAGAGGTATTATTTAATACATGGTTAACAAAATTATCACAAAAAACGCCTACCGGGGACGATAAGCGTTTGGCGGGAAAATGGGATGGGGAGAGAATTAATGTAGCACGGTCACCGCATCTTCCAGGCGACCGGCACGATGTTTTACCATTGCTGAAATCTGCGCGCTTTCTTCGACCAGTTCAGCATTTTTCTGCGTAATACTGCTCAACTCATTTACGGCACGGGTCAGGCTGGAAAGTCCATCTGACTGCTCCAGCGTTGAATGGCTAATTTGAGCGATCAACTGTGTCACATTCTGAACCTGCGCCACAATATCATCCATTGTCCGCCCTGCGGCATGAACCTGATCGGAGCCGGACTGCACCTTGTCGGCGCTGGCATCAATCAGTTTACGGATGTCATTTGCTGCGCTTGCACTACGACTGGCAAGATGACGTACCTCTCCAGCCACTACCGCAAATCCTTTTCCTTGTTCGCCCGCCCTGGCCGCTTCAACCGCCGCATTCAGCGCCAGAATATTTGTCTGGAAAGCGATATCGTTAATCAGGGTCGTGATAGTGCCGATCCGTTGGGTGCTGTTGGCAATATCGTCCATTGTTTTAATGACCGTATCCATCGCCTCACCGCCCTGTGTCGCCGCGCTGCTGGCAGCAATAGACAGCTTGTCAGCCGCCGCTGCCGTCGCAGAGTTTTGCTTCACCGATGCCGCCATCTGATTCATGGTGGTGACCGTTTCCTGCACATTCTCTACCGTCTGCTGTGTATGCTTGTTTAAATCATCACTGCCTTTCGCCAGCGTTTCACTGTCGTTACGCACACAGCTGACCTGACTCGACACGTCATGAATAAGCCAGCGGCACATTAACCCTAACTGCCCCACCGCCCGTAGCATCAGACCCAGTTCATCGCTACGGTTAAGATGGGTCACGCTGTTGCGCTCGCCAGTCGCTACTTTCAGTGCCTGCTGGGCAACATTCTCGATTGGGCGCACAATCTGCCATTCGAAAATAACCGTCGCCAGCAGCATCACCAGTGCGCTCACCAACAGTTGCGGCCATTCAGCCCCCATCTGCTGTAGCGCAGTTGCCAGGATGACAAACATGAAAGCCATTACACTGCGCACCCGCCAGCGAACCGGAAGCGACGGGAGTTTACCCAACCAGCCTTTACGTACCACCAGCCCCTTATGGACGCGCCGATGACAGCGGCCTTCATTGAGTGCTTTATATAAAGGTTCGACCGCCGCAATTTCCGCTTCCGTCGCCCGGGTACGGATCGACATATACCCGGTTACGCGCCCTTCCCGCACCATCGGCACCGCATTGGCCCTCACCCAGTAGTGATCGCCATTCTTCCGCCGGTTTTTCACAATACCGCTCCACGGTTCCCCCTGTTTCAGGGTGTACCACATATCCGCAAACGCCGCTTTCGGCATGTCCGGGTGACGAACCAGGTTGTGCGGCTGAGCAAGCAATTCATTCAGCTGATAGCCGCTGACCTGGACAAAGGTATCGTTCGCATGGGTGATATAGCTTTGTAAATCGGTGGTCGACATGAGGGTGATATCATCATCCAGCGGTGTATTTTGCTGACTAACGTAGGGATGAGAAGACATGGTTGCGTCCTGTGCAGGTTATCTGGTTGTTAACTCTTTCGGCTTATGTTATTTCGGCGCTAATCTTTTTAACTTTAGTTGTTAAATTTGATTTAGATCGCAATTTGCGATTAAACCTCAAAATTTGTATGTTTTCTAATTCATTGATTTAAAATACTTTCATTACGTAACTATTCAGCACACCTTCACTCTGCGCACCGCAACAGTGCAATTTTCGCCCACTTTTAGCGCAATGACGCGTTTTTCCCGTCGGTTTTACGCGCGTAAACCTGGGCAAAATGCCAGCAAATGTTAATGTTTGAGATTAAATGTTGCACAAGCAAGATCTTCCCTGGTGTTTATCCCGATTTTCGTTAAGCGCGTCGGGATGGCGCAATCCCTGCAATACTTAATTCAGTATCATGTGATACGCGAGCTCCGGGAGCATATTTTGAACAGGTTACCTTCCAGCGCATCGGCTCTGGCCTGCAGCGCACACGCACTGAATCTCATCGAGAAGCGAACGCTTGATCATGAGGAAATGAAAGCACTAAACCGAGAGGTGATTGATTACTTCAAAGAGCATGTTAATCCGGGGTTCTTAGAGTATCGAAAATCTGTAACTGCCGGCGGGGATTACGGAGCCGTAGAGTGGCAAGCGGGAAGCCTGAATACGCTTGTCGACACCCAGGGACAGGAGTTTGTCGATTGCCTGGGAGGTTTTGGAATTTTCAACGTGGGGCACCGTAATCCAGTAGTGGTCTCCGCCGTACAGAATCAACTCGCGAAACAACCTCTGCACAGCCAGGAATTACTTGACCCATTACGGGCCATGCTGGCAAAAACGCTTGCTGCACTGGCTCCCGGAAAGCTGAAATACAGTTTCTTCAGTAACAGCGGGACCGAGTCGGTTGAAGCGGCGCTAAAACTGGCGAAAGCGTATCAATCGCCGCGCGGTAAATTTACATTTATTGCCACCAGCGGAGCCTTCCACGGTAAATCGCTGGGGTCGCTATCCGCTACCGCTAAATCAACCTTCCGCAAACCGTTTATGCCGCTGCTGCCGGGCTTCCGCCACGTTCCTTTTGGCGATATTGATGCCATGCGCACCGTCCTGAGCGAATGTAAAAAGACCGGCGACGATGTTGCCGCCGTGATTCTGGAGCCAATCCAGGGGGAAGGAGGCGTAATCCTGCCGCCGCAAGGGTATTTAACCGCGGTACGTAAACTTTGCGATGAGTTTGGCGCGCTGATGATCCTCGACGAAGTGCAAACCGGCATGGGGCGCACCGGCAAAATGTTCGCCTGCGAACATGAAAACGTGCAACCTGACATTCTGTGTCTGGCCAAGGCGCTCGGAGGTGGCGTGATGCCAATTGGCGCGACCATTGCCACCGAAGAAGTGTTCTCCGTCCTGTTCGACAACCCTTTCCTGCATACCACCACGTTCGGTGGCAACCCGCTCTCATGCGCGGCGGCGCTGGCGACCATTAACGTCCTGCTGGAGCAAAATTTACCCGCTCAGGCAGAGCAGAAAGGCGATATGTTGCTGGATGGTTTCCGTCATCTGGCGCGTGAATATCCGGATCTGGTACACGACGTTCGCGGTAAAGGCATGCTGATGGCGATTGAGTTTGTCGATAATGAGATTGGCTACAGCTTTGCCAGTGAAATGTTCCGTCAGCGAGTGCTGGTCGCCGGAACACTGAATAACGCGAAGACGATCCGTATCGAACCGCCGTTGACGTTAACGATCGAGCAATGCGAACTGGTATTACGATCAACCCGCAAAGCCCTGGCCGCATTACGGGTGAGCGTGGAGCAGGTGTAACAACCTTACCCGGCCTATAAAAGACACCCTTTTGTAGGCCGGATAAGGCGTAGCCGCCATCCGGCAATTAGCCTAACTTAAACAATCCTTACCCCCGCCGGCATGACGCGTTCAGGCGCCAACAGCACGCTTTCACTGCCATCATCAGTTTCGGCACACAGCAACATGCATTCTGAGGTTTCACCGCGCATTTTGGCCTTTTGCAGATTGCACAACACCACCACCGTTTTCCCCATCAACTCCTCTTCGCGGTAATACGGCACCAGACTGGTTACCGTTTGCAGCGTTTTGTCGCCGACATCAACCTGCACGATATAGAGTTTATCGGCATTTTCGTGGCGCTTCACTTGCGCTACTTTTCCAACACGTATTTCCATCCGGGCAAAATCGGCAAATGCGACGGTATCCATTTCTCTCTCCGAAGTAAACTTTTACTAAAAAATAACCGAATTTTCGTGGAAGATAAAGCGCGAAGAATTTACTAAAAACAGATGCATCTCATGGGGCTTCATTTACAATAAACAGCCCATGCGGTCGAATGGTGGAATGAAAGGCAAATATGGCAACTCTTAAAGATATAGCAGCGGAAGCTGGCGTTTCTCTGGCAACGGTATCCCGCGTTCTGAATGACGATCCAAACCTGAATGTGAAAGAGGAAACCCGGCATCGTATTCTGGAGATTGCAGAAAAACTGGAGTACAGGAGCAGTTCTTCCCACAAAATGCAGGTGAGTGTTGCCAGTCAGCACCACATTCTCGCACTTTACAGTTACCAGCAGAAGCTGGAGATCAACGATCCCTACTATCTGTCTATCCGCCACGGTATTGAAACACAGTGTGAAAAGTTGGGTATTGAGCTCACCAACTGCTATGAACATCATGTGCCCCCCAGCATCAAAAAACTGACGGGTGTCCTTGTGGTTGGGAAGGCCAGCGATGCAATACGCCAGACCGCCACAGCGCTAACGGACAATATCTGTTTTATTGATTTTCAACCTCCGGGCGGCGGTTACGATTTCGTTGATACCGATCTGGTACGCATTAGCCAGGAGATCATCGACTTTTTCATCAAACAGGGTGCGACACGCATCGGTTTCATTGGTGGTCAGGACGTGCCAGGAGAAGCGGATATCCGCGAAGTTGCCTTTGTGAAATACGGGCAGCAGAAAGGTGTCGTTTCAGAAATGGATATCTACCGGGGCGGTTTCTCCAGCGCATCTGGCTATGAGCTAGCCAAAAAAATGCTGGCAAAACAAGATTATCCGTCAGCCTTGTTTGTTGCTTCTGACTCTATCGCTATCGGCGTATTACGGGCAATTCATGAAAATGGGGTCCGGATTCCGGAGCAAATTTCGCTCATCAGCGTCAATGATATCCCTACCGCGCGTTTCACCTTTCCCCCACTCTCCACCGTGCGTATCCACTCTGAGATGATGGGCATTCAGGGTGTTAACCTGCTGATTGAAAAAGCGCGCGATGGCCGCGTGTTGCCGCTTCAGGTCTATGTCCCCAGCCAACTGAAACTGCGCGGTACAACCCGCTAGTGTTCGCTTTGCCCGATAGTGCCGTCGGGCAAATCCTCCCTTCCTCACAGCCCGTCAATTTTCTCTATTTCGTGATCGAGTTAAAGTAAATCGAATTCCTCTATTCTATTTAGTAAAAATTTTACTAAAATAATTACCTATGATGTCGTTGAGCACAGGCTGTTAACGGTCGATTCATGCGTAAGGAAAGAAAATGAGGATTATCGATAACGTAGAACAGCTTCAACAACATACGCATACGAAAAATCACTGGCAGCGTTGCGCAGAGGTGATAGGAAAGCTCGATAGTCTCTCTCCCGGTGTTGTTTACTCGCAGGGAGATACTCTGAACTACGACGTCAGAATCGACAGCACAACGGATGCCCTGTTTATCGGCCATCGCCGCTGCATTGAGGTGCATTACTTTTTACAGGGCACACAAAAAATCGAATACGCGCCGAAAAGCCAGCTACAGGAAATTGACTGCTACCGGAAGGACACCGACCGTGAATACCTGAAAGGTTTGGGGCAAACCGTACAGGTCAACGCTGGACAAGTATTCATCTGTGATACTGATGAGGCATATCGATTCATTACCCATGCTATCGTGAAAAAATTGGTTATTAAAATCATCACGGAAGAGAACACCAGGCTGGTATAAACAGATTATTACGCCAGTGCATGGCAATAGCATTTATTTATATTTTATCTGAATTACATAGATAAATCACATAACTAATTC
>NZ_JANEWL010000142.1:0-8665 GCF_028069815.1 Citrobacter sp. Awk 2 | reverse complement strand
GTTGGCACTCCCTACTATAACCAAATAAATATATTTGGTGGAGTAGTTCTTTCTTATGATATTTATGGTAAGCAGGTCATTGCAGGAGATATTCATCCAGATAATTTAGGTCTCCATCTACAGTATTGTGATGATGATGAATTCAATAATTGTATTCAGATTAGAGGGATACCAACAAAAGCAGGAATAGTTAAAGTACGAGTACATGGCGCCTTAGGTGGCGGAATGCTTTCAAAATCAGGCGATTTCGACAAAACCTACACTATCACGATCAAAGATTCAGAAGGACCTTCTTAAGATCGTTTGAGAGGAGATCTCAGCATCGCTCATCAAGATACGAAAATCCGCTCAGAGAGCGGTTTCCTCACATCTAAGTGGTTAAAAAACAACCTTAACGTACAATAATTTTCGATATCCAAACTGACACCTTATCCGGCGTTCCGTAGGCCTGATAAGCGAAACGCTATCAGGCAATTAAAATGAGCGCCTCGCCACCAGCCAGGCGCCGATGACCAGCAGTATCGCACCGCATACCGGACCCACCAGCGCGCGAAGCGGTACACCCTGGCTACGCAGAATATCCAGCACCAGACCACCAATAAGCTGGCTGGCGACCAGCACCGCGATGGTGGTGGCGGCACCTACGTTTTGGTATCCGCTGATACTGGCAAAAACAAAGAACGATCCCAGTAAACCCGGGATCAATGTCCACCAGCGCACGCTGGAAACCAGTTCGCCAAACCCCGCCGCACCTTGTTTAAACCACAGTATGCTGACAAACAGGACGATCCCGACCAGTGAGTTAAGCAGCATAGCAATCAGGATTGTCGAGGACGTCTGGGTAATGCGCACCATCAACGTGTTTTGCACCACCAGACCAATACCTGCGGCAATCAGAAAGGAGAGGGTCAGCGTCTGATTCATCCACGCGCATCCGGTTCGCTGCGGTCATCTAACTGCAGCTGCATAAAAGTCAGATCCAGCCAACGACCAAATTTAGTCCCGACCTGGGGCATCTGCGCGGTAATATTGAAGCCCAGCGTGCTATGCAGGTGGAGCGATGCCTGATTTTGCGACTCAATTCCTGCCACCATGACATGCTTGCCACACGCGCGCGCTTCTTCAATGAGTCTGCTGAGCAGCTTGCGCCCCAGCCCTTTTCCCTGATGTTCCGGGTGCACGTACACTGAATGTTCGACGGTATGACGGAAACCATCAAAGTTGCGCCAGTCGCCAAAAGAGGCGTACCCCGTAACGACACCATTCTCGTCACTTACCAGCACCGGATACCCCATCAGTTGACGAGCTTCATACCAGGAGATGCGGTTTTCGGCATCGACCGTTTGATCGTTCCAGATAGCGGCCGTATGCAGTACGGCGTGATTGTAGATTTCTGCGATGGCGGCGCAGTCGTCTTTGCTGGCAAATCGAATTGACATGTTGAACCTCAGGGGTTGTTCACTATAGTATTACAATATGAATACTATTGAAGACAGCATAAATCAACGGATCAGTGCAAGAATTCGCATTGAGCGGGAATCCCGCGGCTGGTCGCTGACGGAACTTGCCGAACGTGCAGGGGTGTCGCGGGCGATGATCCATAAAATAGAACGCGGAGAGAGCAGTCCAACGGCGACGCTACTGGGACGGCTTTCCGGTGCGTTTGGTATCAGCATGTCCACGCTGATTGCCCGAGCCGAAATGCAGGAGGGTAAACTGCTGCGTTTTGCCGACCAGCCGGTCTGGCACGATCCGCAAAGTCACTATTTGCGCCGCCACGTTTCTCCGCGCAGCGATCTGCCTATCGATCTGGTGCAAATCGAATTACCGGCGGGCAGTGATATCCCGATGCCCGCCTCTTCCTACGTGCAGGCCCGACAGCTTCTCTGGTTGCAGCAGGGAGAATTGGTGTTTGTGGAAGGTGATACACGCCACGAAATGAAAGCCGGGGATTGCCTGGAGCTGGGGCCGCCAAACGACTGTCGGTTTATCAATGAAACCGCACAGTCCTGCGTTTATCTGGTCGTGCGGTTAAACCATGCTGGCAATTAATGTGAAAGCATCACAGAGATAGCGCGTCTACTATTGATGGATTCATGCCAAAAGCAGAGGAGAACATCAATGGGTCAACAAATGCAACGCAATCGTCGCTGGGTTCTGGCGTCACGCCCGCATGGCGCACCGGTGCCCGGTAACTTCCGTCTTGAAGAAGAGGCTATCGCGACGCCCGGTGACGGAGAGGTACTACTGCGTAACGTCTACCTCTCACTCGATCCCTATATGCGTGGACGTATGAGCGACGAGCCGTCTTATTCGCCTCCGGTTGAGATTGGTGCCGTGATGGTGGGTGGCACGGTCAGTCGGGTCGTGGCATCGAATCATTCGGATTTTAAACCCGGTGAATGGGTGCTGAGCTATAGCGGCTGGCAGGACTTCGCCATCTCTAATGGGTCTGATTTGGTAAAGTTAGGCGATCACCCTGAGCATCCTTCCTGGGCGCTTGGTCTGCTGGGTATGCCGGGTTTTACGGCGTATATGGGGTTGCTGGATATTGGCCAGCCCAAAGCCGGTGAGACACTGGTTGTTGCTGCGGCAACCGGACCTGTTGGCGCAACCGTGGGCCAGATCGGCAAGCTGAAGGGCTGTCGGGTCGTTGGTGTGGCAGGTGGGGCTGAGAAATGCCGCCATGCTACCGACGTGTTGGGCTTTGATATTTGTCTCGATCACCATGCCCCCGATTTCGCACGCCAACTGGCACAAGCCTGTCCGCAGGGTATCGATATCTATTATGAAAACGTCGGCGGCAAAGTTTTTGACGCCGTTTTGCCGTTACTTAACACCTCCGCGCGTATTCCGCTGTGTGGCCTGGTGAGCGGTTATAACGCCACATCACTGCCGGCGGGCCCAGACCGTTTACCGCTGCTTATGGCCACGTTACTGAAAAAACGTATCCGCTTGCAGGGCTTTATCATTGGTCAGGATTATGGTCACCGCATTCATGAATTTCAGCGAGAAATGGGGCGCTGGGTTCAGGAAGGCAAGATCCACTATCGTGAGCAAGTCACTGAGGGGCTGGAAAATGCACCGGAGACCTTTATTGGTCTGCTGACCGGTAAAAACTTTGGCAAGGTCGTGATTCGTCTTGCTGAAGAGTGATACGAAGGGGTTAAAGGCGGTAACAGCCTGATGGCACTTCGCTTATCTGGCCTACACAGTACTCAAATGTAGGCCGGATTTGGCGTCAACGCCGCCATCCGGCACGGGGTATAGAGCCAATCTGTTTTAACATTGATTTCGCCGCAAGCGAGTATTCATGGAGAAAATAAGAAGGTTTTCACCGAAAGTGAATAAACACTCCACTTTGCGATAAATAATGATTACTATTCTCATTCTTAAAAAGGCAAAACCATGATTTTGCTCATTGAAGCTATGTGAAGCAGTAACAACTGAATTTATCAAAGGGAGTCGTCATGTCTTTACGTCATCTGTTTTCACCGCGCCTGCGTGGTTCTTTACTGTTAGGTTCACTGCTCGTTGCATCATCATTTAGCACGCAGGCTGCGGAAGAACTGCTGCGCAAAGGCGTAGGTAAAGGCGCCTACGAAATGGCGTATAGCCAGCAGGAAAACGCACTGTGGCTGGCCACCTCGCAGAGTCGTAAGCTGGATAAAGGTGGGATAGTTTACCGTCTTGATCCGGTTACGCTTGAAGTGACTCAGGTTATTCATAACGATCTCAAACCGTTTGGCGCGACCATCAATAACGCGACGCAAACGCTGTGGTTTGGTAATACCGTGAATAGCGCGGTGACGGCGATTGATGCGAAAACCGGTGAGGTGAAAGGGCGTCTGGTACTGGATGCGCGTAAACGTTCTGAAGATGTCCGTCCGCTGCAGCCTCGTGAACTGGTCGCCGATGACGCCACCAACAAGGTATACATCAGCGGAATTGGTAAGGAGAGCGTGATTTGGGTCGTGGACGGTGATACGGTTAAACTTCAGGACGCTATTCCAAATACCGGTAAAATGAGCACTGCACTGGCCGTCGACAGCAAGGCTAAACGCCTGTATACCGCCAATGCCGATGGCGAATTCATTACCATTGATACCGCCACCAACAAAATTCTCAGCCGCAAAAAACTGCTGGACGATGGCAAAGAGCACTTCTTCATTAACCTGAGCCTGGATACGGCCGGTCATCGTGCGTTTGTCACTGACTCCAAAGCGGCGGAAGTGCTGGTTATCGATACCCGTAACGGCAACGTGCTGGCAAAAGTTGCCGCACCGGAATCTCTGGCCGTACTGTTCAATCCGACACGCAATGAAGCCTATGTAACCCACCGTCAGGCCGGTAAAGTCAGCGTGATCGACGCGAAAAGCTATAAAGTGGTTAAAGCCTTCGATACCCCGACGTTCCCAAACAGCCTGGCGCTCTCTGCCGATGGCAAAACCCTGTACGTGAGTGTGAAACAGAAATCCACACGCGAGCAGGAAGCGACTCAACCGGACGATGTTATTCGTATCGCCCTGTAATTATTCGGAGGGGGCAACCCCTCCTGTCATTTCTCTATACCCCACGATACGCCTCGTTACACCCCATCGGTAGCCTGACAAACTTCAGAGACTTACACTACGCCCTCAACGGCTAACTGAATAACACAGGAATACCATGAAAAAGCCATTAATCTGTCTTTGTGCGGGCGTAATGCTGTTTACGCTGGCTGGCTGTACCACCGATTACGTCATGACGACGAAAAGCGGACAAACTATTACCACCCAGGGCAAACCAAAACTGGATAAAGATACGGGAATGACCAGCTATACCGATCAGGACGGGAATGCGCGGGAAATTAACAGCAATGATGTGGCTCAGCTAATAGAAGCAAACTAAGTCGCTCAAATGGGTAGGTCAGAAATCTGACCTACCTTAAAGCGTTACGGCGCGGTACGGTGGATTTCCGCGACGCGTTTACGTACACCAAACCAGCCAGCGACCAGCAGAATGGCAATCAGCGGTAATGAGGCGATAGTGTAGGTCCCATTCGGATAGTCAAACGCCATCAGCACCAGCACAGCCAGTAAAAACAACAGTGTTAGCCAGGACGTAAACGGCGCACCAGGCAGTTTGAAGTGAACGTCTGCTGCTTTGCCATCTTTAATGGCCCGACGCAGACGCATCTGGCACACCATAATGAATGCCCACGATGCAATGATGCCCAGCGAGGCAAAGTTAAGCACGATCTCGAACACCTGCGAAGGCACCAGATAGTTGAGAAAAACCCCGACGACATACACGACAAGCGTGGCAAGTATGCCGGCATAAGGTACGTGTTGACGGCTCATTTTGGCCATAAATTTTGGCGCGGAACCGCCCATCGACATTGAGCGCAAAATACGACCAGTGCAGTACAAACCCGAGTTGAGGCTGGAAAGCGCGGCGGTAAGCACCACGATATTCATAATACTGCCAATATAGGGAACGCCGAGTTTGGAAAAGAAGGTTACAAACGGGCTTTGACCTGCCTGATAGGCATTCCACGGCAACAGCATGACCAGCAACACCACTGAACCTACATAGAACAGGCCAATTCGCCAGATAACGCTGTTAATCGCTTTTGGCACCATCGTTTGTGGATCTTTGCACTCGCCAGCCGCAGTGCCTACCAGTTCAATAGAGGCAAATGCAAAGACGACACCCTGGACCAGTACCAGCGCTGGCAGCAGGCCATGCGGGAAAAAACCACCGTTATCGGTGATCAAATGAAAGCCCGTGGCGTTACCATCCAGCGGTTTTCCCGTGCCCAAAAAAACAGTTCCGACGACCAGGAAGATAACGATAGCCAGCACTTTGACCAGGGCAAACCAGAACTCCATCTCCGCAAACCACTTTACGCCGATCATGTTCATGGTGCCGACAATGGCCAATGCGCCGAGGGCAAACACCCATTGTGGTACATCACCAAATGCGCCCCAGTAGTGCATATACAAGGCCACGGCCGTGATATCCACGATTCCGGTCATCGCCCAGTTGATGAAGTACATCCAGCCAGCTACATAGGCTGCTTTCTCACCTAAAAATTCGCGGGCATAAGAGACAAAACTGCCGCTGGAAGGGCGGTGTAAAACCAGTTCACCGAGTGCCCGCAGAATGAAGAATGAAAAAATACCGCAGACCAGATAGACCAGTGCTAAAGCGGGTCCGGCCATTTGTAAACGTGCGCCAGCCCCTAAAAATAACCCGGTACCAATAGCACCGCCAATGGCGATCATTTGTACCTGCCGGTTCCCCATCGCTTTGTGATACCCCTCTTCGTGAGCATTCAACCAGCGTCGTTTCGCCGCGTGTTGTTCCGCGGCTTGCGTGTTGTGTGTGTTCATTACGTTTCCTGTTAACCTGACTAATTTACAAAATCCTTTTTGCCGCAGCAGTTGCGGCGAAAACAGCGTTACCCTTCATTGTGTTACCGCGGGAAAACTGTCGGCCGAGCATCCTACATTCAATTGATAAGTGACGCAAAGCCTGGACACGGGGAAGTGGTTTTTTTCTGTAGCCTGAATTGACGGGATGTGGACTCGATTCAGTAAAAATAGAGGCGGTGGGCGATGTGAAAGAAGGCGCTCATCCTGATCGTCAGCAGAATGAGCGCTGTTTGCTTTACGCCGACACGCCAAAGACCTGTACGGCCTGTTGCAATCGCGATGAGCGCTGCGTTAAATCGGCAGTCGCGTCAGTGACGCGCTCCACCATCTCGGCATTATTGTGCGTCATGGTCCCAACACGCGAAATGGAATCATTAATCAGATCCAGCGCCTGGGTTTGCTCCCGCGTTGCCAGACTAATGTCTTTAATCATCATCGACATCTGTAACACATCGCTGATCATCCCAGTGAGATGCGTCTCCGTCTGTTCAACCATTTTTACGCCGGTATTGACGTTAGCGACGTTCTTCTCAATAAGCTGTTTGATCTCTTTTGCCGCTGATGCAGAGTGTTGCGCAAGATTGCGCACCTCCGCGGCCACGACGGCAAAACCGCGCCCGGATTCTCCGGCTCGCGCCGCCTCGACAGCCGCGTTGAGCGCCAGAATATTTGTCTGGAAGGCGATGCTATCAATTACGCCAATGATGTCGACAATCTGACCATTATCACGAGAGATCGCCTGCATCATGGCGATAGTTTGTTTCATAATATCGCCGCCTTCAGCGGCATTGGTGCTGGTTTTATCGGCCATCGTCATGGTGTGAGCGGCCGTTTCTGCAGTTTGCTGCACTGCACTACCAATTTCTTCGATGGCGGCAGCGGTTTGCTGAAGGTCTGCGGATGTTTCTTCAGAACGTGTATGTAACGCGATACCTTCTTTTGAAACGCGTTGGCTGATGGCCCGAATTCCGGATATTTGCGTACTGACGTCATCAACCAGTGAATTTAGATTAAGTCCGGATTGATTAACCAGTCGCATTAACATGCCGATTTCATCTACGCGATTTAAATGGCAGTTATCGGGTTTTCGTCCGGATACGACTTTCTTCATTTGAGTCAATAGTGTATTAACTGGCTGACAAATTTGACACTTAAGGTAAATAGCAAATAACAGAAATAACGCCAGTAACCCGCCGGATTGAATAAAGTGGTTTACAGGGGCGAAGATTAATAACAAAGAGAGCAGGGCAACGACTCCCAAAGCATAATTGACGCGTTGACTAATGCTCAACCATTTAAACATTGAAGTCCATGCCAATATGCCACGGCGAATGATAATACCCTTAAAAAGACGGAAGCCGCTAAGTTGTTGATTATTTATTTTTTCATACAGTTGCTCACTCTGAGATATTTCGTCTCGCGAAGGAACAGTACGCACTGAGATGTAACCCGTTAACTTTTCATTATGCCAAACGGGTGTGACGTTGGCGCGTACCCAGTAGTGGTCACCGTTTTGACGCCGGTTTTTCACCATTCCCGTCCAGCTGTCACCCTGCTGCAACGTGTACCACATGTCAGCAAACGCGGCTGGCGGCATATCCGGATGGCGAATAATATTATGCGGTTCACCCATTAATTGACTTTCGTTAAAACCACTGGCATCGATAAACGCGGAGTTTGCATAGGTAATATGACTCTCTTTATCTGTCGTCGATAGCAGCGTCGCTTTACCGTTAAGTGTGTGCTCAATTTGTGTAACGGGCATGTTACTTTTCATAAAGGCCCCATGATGGTATGTATAATTCATACAAAGATCCCCGTAATAGTGCCAGGGGATATTAAAAAGCTGTTTTAAACCATTTTAATAAGAAACGCTGCATTCTCTACTAATCATCAGTTCTGTGAAAGTATTTAAAATAAAAAAATTAATGCGTGGAACTAATGTCCTTTTCATAAAAATGAAACAATCAATACAAGCGCATAACACAGACAGATATTTAGACTGACTTAAAGTAAATTCATTGCTGAACGCGTGTGTAAAAATAAATCAAACGGAAAAGGATGTTGCCGTCTTTCCGGGATCAATAAAAAACCTATTATATTTTGTAGTATGCAAATACAAGCCATTTTTTCTGCATAGTGCCGCGTTAAAAACCGGAAGTTTGACTCCTGTTGGTATGAACGTTATCCCTGATCGCTGCGGGGTTGGTTATCTGTTTTTTAGCTGAGCAAATGTGAATTAAATG
>NZ_JANEWL010000141.1:0-8696 GCF_028069815.1 Citrobacter sp. Awk 2 | reverse complement strand
GAGATTAGTAGTCACCCAGATATATAATCTTCAATTATGGATTAACAACGCGGGCAACCCGCGTTGTTAATCCCCTATTCAGCGAGCGAGACGCCGGCGTCGCAACGCGATAGCCAGTTGCCAGATATTAATAAGCACAATGCTCGCGGTGGCGATAAAGACCCAGCGGAAACCCGCCATTGCCGATACGGTTGCACCCATCAAGGGTCCAGCGACGTTTCCAAGGTACATAAACGACTGGTTATACCCAAAGATGCGCCCGGTAATCTGCTCGCTGGAGTATTTCACTAAGAGCGTTTGCACCGCAGGCAGCATTGCACCATCGGCAAAGCCGAGCAGAAAACGTAATATCCCTAATTGCAACGGAGTGGTAACCCATGACATGGCGAAAAACAGCACCACGGCGAAGATAAGCGTTGCCATTAGAATCCGTTCAGTACCAATTCTGTCCCCCAGTTTTCCAAGACGTGGTGCTGAAATCAAAGCGGATATGCCAGGAACAGAGGCAATCAACCCGCTGAGAAAAGCGATATTTGAGCTATCTGGCACCATCGATTTGATAAACAGCGCCAAAATGGGGCCAATAGAGCCGTTACACAGTTGAATCACCATGGTGGTAAAAAACAGGCTAATGACCAGCGCGGGATACGGTAACGAAGCAAAAACAGCTTTTCCGCTTAAACGCTCGCTTTTTTTAATCGCCGGTCGGACACCCTCTTTAATTAAGAACAGTGTGACCAAAAAACTCACCACCAACAGCGCGGCGGTAATGCAAAATACCGCACGTAAGCCAACATGGTCAGCAATAAAACCGCCCATCAGCGGCCCGCCAATCACCCCACTAATTTGCGCCGTGGAGAGCGTGCTCAACGCCCAGCCACTACGCTCGCGCGGGACTTGCGACGCCACCAACGCCATCGCATTAGGAATATATCCCGACGTTAACCCCATCACTCCTCGCAGCAGAAAAAGCTGCCAGACGTTCGTTGCAAATGCCTGCAGCAAAATGGCAATGGCCATGCCCAGCGAGGCCCGTAACAGCATCAGCTTACGCCCTTTACGGTCAGCTAAACTGCCCCACATCGGTGAAACAATGGCAGAAATAAGAAACGTGACGCTAAACGTTAGCCCGGACCACATTGAGAGCGCTTCGTGCGAGGTGACTCCCAGTTGGGAGATATAGAGCGGTAGAAAAGGCAGGATTTGGCTGATCGCCAGTCCGGTGAAAAAGCAACCGAACCACACGGAAATAAGGTTAACTCTCCAGGATTCCATAAGGACTCATAACGGTAAGTAGCTGAAAACTGCGAGCAGCTTAACAAATTACGCCTGCAAACGAGGGTCCAGAGGTGCGATGTTTCACAGTTTAGTATTTTATCTCCCCGCTCATCATATTTGTGATATTCATCACATCAAACCCACATTATACACAGGGGATTATGCTTCGAACATGGCCTGTAGATTTGTGCGTATTCATTCCCAGGGAATCCACCAAAACAATCTGCCAGAAGCCGAGGAATCCTGCGTTTTGTCGTGGTAATGTATGTGCTTTGCATTCAAGGAATGGGTTTTTAAGATGGCAAAGTTGCGAGTAGGAATCGTATTTGGTGGTAAATCAGCGGAACATGAAGTGTCATTGCAATCGGCAAAAAATATTGTCGATGCCATCGACAAGACTCGCTTTGACGTTGTGCTGTTAGGTATTGATAAACAAGGGCAGTGGCACGTGAGCGATGCCAGCAACTATCTGCTCAACGCTGACGATCCGGCACGCATTGCGTTGCGTCCTTCCGCGACCAGTCTGGCGCAGGTACCGGGTAAACAAGAACAGCAACTGATCGATGCTCAAAACGGTCAGCCACTGCCTACGGTCGATGTTATTTTCCCTATCGTGCACGGCACGCTGGGTGAAGATGGTTCACTGCAAGGCATGCTGCGCGTGGCAAATTTACCGTTCGTCGGTTCTGATGTGCTGGGCTCCGCGGCCTGCATGGATAAAGACGTCACCAAACGTCTGCTGCGCGATGCCGGATTAAACATCGCGCCATTTATTACGCTCACCCGCGCCAATCGCAATGCCATCAGCTTTGCTGAGGTCGAATCGCGTCTGGGCCTGCCGCTGTTTGTGAAGCCAGCCAATCAGGGATCATCCGTTGGCGTCAGCAAAGTCACCAGCGAAGCGCAATACGACCAGGCTGTAGCACTGGCGTTTGAGTTCGATCATAAAGTGGTGGTGGAACAAGGGATCAAAGGCCGCGAGATCGAATGTGCGGTACTGGGAAACGATCACCCGCAGGCCAGCACCTGTGGCGAGATCGTCCTGAACAGCGATTTCTACGCCTACGACACCAAATATATTGACGATAACGGGGCCAAAGTCGTGGTTCCGGCGGCAATTGCGCCAGAAATTAACGACAAGATCCGTGAGATCGCTATTCAGGCCTACCAGACGCTGGGTTGCGCCGGGATGGCGCGGGTGGATGTGTTCCTGACCGCAGAGAATGATGTGGTGATCAACGAGATCAACACGCTGCCAGGCTTTACCAACATCAGTATGTATCCCAAACTGTGGCAGGCCAGCGGCTTAGGCTATACCGATCTGATCACACGTCTGATCGAGCTGGCGCTGGAGCGCCACGCTGCCGATAGCGCGCTGAAAACCAGCATGTAAAAACAGACAGGATGCCCGATAACTATTGGGCATCCTTGACGTCTTCATCCTCATCGACACGGCGGCGAATAATAAGTCCCGCGAGCCAAAAGCTAATCACCCACGTAACCAGCCCCACCGCATAGGTTTGCCATCCTTTCGCTTCAAACCCCAATAATCCCACCACGCCATTCAAAATAAAGATCAGCCCAATGGCAAACGCGTAATAGTGCCAGTCGCGGCGAATTTTTACAGGCAGGTTCATAACAACTCCGGTGGAAGTACATCGTTGAGCAGCATCCTCGCACATTTCCCTGTGGGCGTCTGTGTCCTGTGCGGAAATTCTGAAATGTGAGTTAATTTAACTTAAGGTTACATATTTGTGACGCTCAACAAAAAACCAAAATCCAGGAATAATCTCTACCTGAAATTACCATCATTCTGATATTGACAATCCCGATCACCTGTCAGACTCACTGTCAGTTACTGGTATGGCATCGACAACGCAGGATATTTCTGGAGGTCCCTATGGCTGATTTTACGCTCTCAAAATCCCTGTTTAAGGGCAAGCATCGAGATACCTCCTCTCTGCCCGGCAACATTGCGTATGCCGTTTTTGTGCTGTTTTGCTTCTGGGCCGGAGCTCAGGTTTTAAATCTGTTAGCCCATGCGCCCGGTATCTATGAAGAACTGATGCAGCTACAGATGCAAGAGACCGGACGCCCACGCGTTGAGATTGGCTTAGGCGTCGGCACCCTGTTTGGACTGATTCCCTTCCTCACTGGATGCCTTATCCTTGGCGTCATCGCGGCGGTGGTGCGCTGGCGCCATCGTCATCACAACGATGACTGACCCATACACTTCGCCCGACGATCATCCACGCGTTTAGCAAACCATGCCGTGGTCAAATTACGCGTAATCTTCGGGCTTTCCAGTTGAATACCTGGCAGCATTTCCCGTGGTAACGCTTTTCCTGCCTTCGCTTCCGCCAGCTTATACATCTTCTCGTACAGCGCGGTGTCCTCAAAAGCCAGGCTGTCGCCTTTTTGCAACTGACGATGGATATCGCTCTCACTCATCCCCAGCTTCCCGGCAAGCTTGCGTACTGCCAGCTCCGTTTTACCCGGTTCTTTGCTGTTGTAGAGAATCAAATCCCCATCCAGCGCCAGCTTCACACCACTGGCTTTGCTGACGGCATTCTGAAACGCCGCATTACGGCTGGCGTACCATCCCGCATTAAAATCCGCGAAACGGAAGATGGGCGCGCTATAGTTCGCCGGGTAATTCAGCAAGTGATACGTGCCAAACCAGAGTCCACCGCGCAGGGTGAAGACTTCCTGACGTACCGTTCCTTCCATTTTCCACGGATACCCGGAAGTATGCTGTTCGGCAAACGCAATGCTGACCTGCATCGGCCCCCCGGTATGCACCGGGTTGAGCGAACCAAACAACGTCTGCCCCATCGGCACCATATTGATGAAATCATCAAAAATGGCGCTAAGCTGCTTTTCCGTCTTCACCGAATCCAGACGCTCGCTATAACTTTTCCCATTTGGCGAGTTAATCTTCAGTGCGGTATGAACCAAAAACACCGGGATATGCATACGCTCGGCGCGACGGTCAATCTCTTTCCAGGCTATTTTACTTAAATTCGGGACAACCGGATCGGCCTGATAGTTGGACTCCTGCTGCGCCACCGCCAGCACCGAACAGATATTTTCGACCGTCGGTGCCAGCTTCTGGCTGGCAAACGTTTTCGCCAGGTCCTGCGCCCACGCGTCCCGGTCTTTCACACTGGCAGGCATTTTCTGGCGCACCACGCTCGCCACATCGACGGCTTTCTCCCCTTTTTTTAACGGCTGTGCGGGTTGGCTACTACATCCCACCAACACCAATGCGGCCAGACCAGACAAGGGGTAAAGACGGGAAACCGTCGACATAACATCTCCTTTTGTTAGCTAAGCGTATGGGTAACAGCCTGAATTTCCTGACCATCCAGTTCACGTTCGAAACTGCGCAGACGCTTATAGATAGACATCAGTTCAACCAGCGTCGTCCACGAATTAATCAAATACTGGAACGAGCCGCGTACCTGACCAAACACGTTGGTGATTTGCGTCATCAAACCGAGCGTAATCGTACCGGCAACAATCGATGGAAACAGCAGGAACAAACCGAAAACGTTATCAACCTGCAGGTAAAGAATACGGGCGATATTGAAGTACATATAGTGAAAATAGAGGCGAAAGTAGTTTTGACGCACCGCGTGGAACAGCTCGCGAACCGTCGGCGGCGTCGCACGATTACCATCATCTTCACCGTACACCAGCTCTTTACGGTACGCTGCTTCCACCCGCTGATTTTTGAACTCCAGCCCAGGCAGTTTGATCCCCACCACGGCCAGCAACCCGGTCCCCATCAACGACCAGACAATCGCGGCAATCACCAGACCGTAGGGAATATGTCCAACAATCGGCAGATCCGGGACATGCGCAGAGAGCGTAACCAGTACCGGCAGGAAGGCAATCAGCGTCATAATCGCGTTAATAAAACTCACGCCCATGTCTTCCAGCGTGGAAGCGAAACGCATGGTGTCTTCCTGCACACGCTGCGCCGCACCTTCGATATGACGCAGATGCTGCCAGTGCGCCATATAATGTTCGTTCATCGCGGTACGCCAGCGGAAGACGTAATGGCTGACGAAGAAGTTGTTCATCACGCCAATGACGACGGCTATCAGCGCAATCCCGAGAAAGATCCCCACTTCCTGATAGAACTGCTCAATTTTCACCTTATGCGGCGTGCTGAGCGCGGTTTGAATCAGGTCATAGAACGGCGCATACCAGGCGTTGACGGCGACGCCGACTTCAACCAGAAACCAGGTGACGAAGATAATCAGCGAGGTACCGAGTATTGACCAGTACTGCCAGCGGTGCGGACTGTAGATAAACCAAAACAGCGCGAACACGCCAACGCACAGAATGTAGTACGCATAAAAAATCAGATAATCGAGCGACCAGAATCGCGCTGCGCTAATCGGTACGTCCCCCGATGCGCCGGTAATCTGTGCAACCCAGGCTCCCCCACCAGCCTGCCAAAATACAACTGCGACCAGTGCCCAAATAAATGCCGAAATAAAGAACGGCCCCGGCTTTGGGAAAAAAGACTTAAACATAGTGCTCTCCTGCTAACTTCTTATCGTTATGACGACTGCTGTGCATTTGCCACGGTGGTTTACCGCGACAAGACGGCTTACGCCCAAAAAACACAAGCTGAAACCGACAATTGTGACCAGAACCGACGCACTTAGTTCGCTATCTGGTTTTGTAGAATTGTTTCTGCGGTTTTCACACCGACAGCGTTCCGGCATGTTCAGATTATTACAGCGTGAGATCACAAAAGCGAACATCCACTCTCCGGGAAAAGCCCACGTTTACTCATCGTTACGTTTTTCCCACTATCATTGGCTGATAAGCGCTTTGCAATATGCCAACGAGTAGTATAAATACGCATACGCACGTCATCTTTTACTTCCTCTAACTCATGGACACCACCGTTGAAACGTAGTCTGCTTTTTTCTGCCACGCTGTGTGCGGCGTCATTGACATCTGTCCAGGCGGCACAGCCTATAACCGATCCCGTCTTTGCCTCTGACATCGTCGACCGGTATGCCGATCATATTTTCTACGGCAGCGGAGCTACAGGGATGGCGCTTGTGGTGATTGATGGTAATCAGCGCGTGTTTCGTAGCTTTGGTGAAACGCGCCCCGGCAATAATGTTCACCCACAGTTGGATTCCGTCATTCGCATTGCGTCGTTGACCAAATTAATGACCAGTGAAATGTTAGTGAAATTACTCGATCAGGGTACGGTAAAACTCAACGATCCATTGAGTAAATATGCACCACCAGGCGCACGCGTTCCGACATATCAGGGAACGCCTATCACGCTGGTGAATCTGGCGACGCACACCAGCGCACTGCCACGCGAGCAGCCTGGCGGCGCGGCAAAACGCCCGGTCTTTGTCTGGCCGACTCGCGAACAACGCTGGAGCTATCTCTCTACCGCAACGCTAAAAGCCGCACCAGGCTCGCAGGCATCCTATTCGAACCTGGCGTTTGACCTGCTGGCCGATGCGCTGGGAACCGCGTCCGGCAAACCTTATCCGCAGTTGTTTGAAGAGAAAATCACCCGTCCACTCGGAATGAAAGACACCACCTTTACCCCGTCACCCGATCAGTGCGCACGCCTGATGGTCGCGGAAAAAGGCGCCAGCCCGTGTAACAATACGCTGGCGGCCATGGGCAGCGGCGGCGTCTATTCTACGCCGGGCGATATGATGCGCTGGATGCAGCAGTATCTCTCCTCTGATTTTTATCATCGTAGCCAGCAGGCCGACCGGATGCAGACGTTGATTTACCAGCGCACACAGTTAACCAAAGTAATTGGGATGGACGTTCCCGGCAAAGCCGATGCACTGGGTTTAGGCTGGGTCTATATGGCACCGAAGAATGGCCGTCCGGGGATTATTCAAAAAACAGGTGGCGGCGGTGGATTCATCACCTATATGGCCATGATCCCGCAGCAAAACGTGGGCGCCTTTGTCGTTGTGACCCGCTCCCCGCTGACCCGCTTTACCAATATGAGCGACGGAATCAACAATCTGGTGAGCGAACTGAGCGGCAACAAACCGCAAGTAATCCCTGCCTCCTGATTCAGCACGCCACAGGCAACGGGTTGAAAATCTCCCGTTTGCCTGTGTTCACAAACGCTTTCCTGGCGGATGCGGCATAAAGGCAACTTTCATAAACTCCCTTGCAACAGGTTCAGGTATACTACGGCCTTCGATTTCACAAACATCAGGCATACCATGACAGACCTAATCCAACGCCCTCGCCGCCTGCGCAAATCCCCTGCGCTGCGCGCTATGTTTGAAGAGACAACACTGAGCTTAAATGACCTGGTGTTGCCGATCTTTGTTGAAGAAGAACTCGACGATTACAAAGCCATCGAAGCCATGCCAGGCGTGATGCGCATTCCGGAAAAACATCTGGCACGCGAGATTGAACGCATTGCCAACGCCGGAATCCGTTCGGTGATGACCTTCGGTATCTCCCACCACACCGATGACACCGGCAGCGACGCCTGGAAAGAAGACGGTCTGGTGGCGCGCATGTCGCGTATCTGTAAGCAGACCGTACCGGAAATGATCGTCATGTCCGACACCTGCTTCTGTGAATACACCTCGCACGGTCACTGCGGCGTATTATGCGAGCACGGCGTTGATAACGATTTAACCCTGGCCAATCTTGGCAAACAGGCGGTGGTTGCCGCCGCTGCGGGTGCTGACTTCATCGCGCCTTCCGCCGCGATGGACGGCCAGGTGCAGGCGATTCGCCAGGCGCTGGACGCTGCAGGCTTCACCGATACCGCGATCATGTCCTATTCCACCAAGTTTGCCTCTTCGTTCTACGGTCCGTTCCGTGAAGCCGCAGGCACTGCGCTGAAGGGCGATCGTAAAACTTATCAGATGAACCCGATGAACCGTCGCGAGGCAATCCGTGAATCATTGCTGGATGAAGCTCAGGGTGCAGACTGCCTGATGGTCAAACCGGCGGGTGCCTATCTGGATATCCTGCGCGATATCCGCGAGCGCACCGAGCTGCCGATTGGCGCTTATCAAGTCAGCGGTGAGTACGCGATGATCAAATTCGCGGCCATGGCCGGTGCTATAGATGAAGAGAAAGTGGTGCTGGAAAGCTTAGGCTCGATCAAACGCGCTGGCGCAGATCTGATTTTCAGCTACTTCGCACTGGATCTAGCTGAGAAAAAAATCCTGCGCTAACGTTTTTGTTCCATGCCGGGTGGCGTAAACCATCCGGCCTGTTATCGCCAGCCTAAAGACTCTAACGAGTAACAACGCTTAGCGTCTTGCTGTTTATGATTCATTCTGAAATTCAACATTACAACCAATATGAATTATTCGTAAATGAAGGCTAAAATGACATATGTATTCCATTCTTCTATTTGAAGGTATAGTTATAGT
>NZ_JANEWL010000140.1:0-8765 GCF_028069815.1 Citrobacter sp. Awk 2 | reverse complement strand
ATCTTAATACATTAGGCTATAATGATGGATATTTTATATATGGCGTTATCTATTCTGTTTTCCATGCAATCGGATTTGATGTAATATTATCTTCAGAACTTGTTAATATTACTTTAAAATTAATCGGCTTTTTATCATTTTACTTTTTGTGTCAGAAATGTTTTAAATTAACCTTCGGTGCAAGTCTTTGTGGCTCAGTGGTATTTACGTTAGCTAATGGTTTAGTGTATCAAACGGTGCATGCACAGTTATTGAGCTTGTCTTTTGCACCGCTACTCAGTCTTTTCATATCCAAATATATAGAGAGCATAATTTCTAATAAGTCATTAATCACTTCAGTTTTATATGGTTCTATTTGCGCTATATTCTATTGTTCATGGTTGTTGACTACTTTTTACATGGCTTGGTTTTATACATTTTTCGCGCTAATATTAACCGCATTCTATTTAGCATATTCGATACTATACAATAAAACGCTTTTTCTAGAGAAAATCAGAAAAATTAATGTAACTGCATTAATTATCCCTTTCATTATTCTGATTGTTTCATTAATACCTTTTTTGATGGTTTATTTACCAAAGGTTAAGGAGACTGGCGGGCATGGCGCTGGTGAAATACTGATGCATGCACCAGTTTTTTGGAATATCCTTGATCCAGGAAGTGGTAATTATATTTTCGGTTCACTTAGTGATACTATTTTTGGAGGTATGCCTGGCTTAAACAGAGAAGGAGAGTTTCGTGTTGGTTTTCCTCCGTTTATTCTTCTTGTATTGTTGCTGACTTTATTTGTTCCATGGAAAAAATATAAGGATTCTAATGGTGTTTTATTATCGTTGTTAGCCAAGTTCTTGGCTTTTGGTATTCTGCTTTCTTTTGTCTTGGTCATTAGAATAAATGATTTCACACTTTGGTCCTATATATGGAAGGTTGTGCCTGGTGCTAAAGGTTTGCGGGTCACGGCACGGTATCTGTTGTTCATAATTTTCCCATTATCACTTCTTGTTGCCTTATTGATTTCAAATCTTCAACGGATGGAAAAATATGGATTTATTATTAGTATTTTCGCATTAATTCTGGTTGCGGAACAAATAAATTTCATGCCTAACCAAGGCTTGAATAGAAAAAAAGAACTGTCATTTATAAATAGCATTCCAAAACCACCATTGTCGTGCACTTCATTTTTTGTTACAGGACAAAGGAAAGATGAATTTCCGTTTCCTGTTGACGCTAGTAACGCTATTTTAAACTTGTATCCACATAATGTTGATGCAATGTTCCTCTCTGAATTTTTTGCTTTGAGAACGTTTAATGGTTTTTCAACGTTTAATCCTCCCGACTGGTCATTTCAAATTACACCATATGATACATATTTGGGACGTGTTTTTACCTATGCAGAAAATCATCAAATTAACTCTGGCGTCTGCGAGTTAGATCTTTACAATTTGAGCTGGAATGAAGATGTTTTAAATCATAAAGAACGTTTGCTTAAGATTTCTCCTGGTGATTTAACGCTTACAGTATTAAAACCGCCTAGATTATCTGCAGATAAGAAAACATGGATAATAAATATCAAAGTGAAAAGTAATGCAGCGCAACCAATAGGATTAGGTACATCTGTCCCTATCAACTTAGGTTTGCGTGAGTTGAATGATGATATGTCGATAAAGAGGCAAGATTTCATTGCAGTGCCATTGCCTAAAATCACTCATGATGAGCCGGAAGTGGTGGTGACTATTGAAATCCCAGTGCAGATGCTAACGACTAGTTATATTGATGTTTTGCCTGTCAGACAGTCAGTAGCATGGCTTGATAAAATAGGTTTGAAGCCAATTGTTATTCACTTATAAAATAATTTATCTTCCTTGACAGGCATAGGGGGAGCGCTCAATTAATCAGGAGGAAACTGAATGGGTTATGTCAATTGAGAATGATGAGTGGTATTGTAAAATTCAGTATTGTTGGTTGCATTGGATTTATTGTCGATGCAGTCACTATGTATGCACTTAAGATATTTTTGAGCATTTATTTTGCGAAAATGATATCTTTTTTTTGTGCGGTGTTTGTTACATGGTTACTAAATAGAATATTCACATTTAAAGAAAAAGCATCTGGCTTGAATAACCGTAATGAGTTCGGTCGTTATTTTCTCCTAATGCTTTTGGGAGGCGTAATAAATTATACGGCTTTTTATTTGTCGGTTACGTCTATTCCATTTATTTATACTTATCCCGTTTTTGGCGTGGCGATAGGTAGTTTGACCGGAATGGTATTTAACTATATAACTTCAAGTCGTTTAATTTATAAAAATCATGATGCTAAGCTCAAATAGAACTACCTATCCTTTTTTAACTGAGCTACTATGCTGAAAAATCTTCAGGATGTTGTTTTCCTGAAGAGATCACCTGACAGGAGTACATAATGTCTAAGCAACAAATCGGCGTCGTTGGTATGGCTGTGATGGGGCGCAACCTGGCGCTCAACATCGAAAGCCGTGGTTACACCGTGTCCGTTTTCAACCGCTCACGTGAAAAAACGGAAGAGGTTATCGCCGAGAATCCGGGGAAAAAACTGGTTCCTTACTATACGGTAAAAGAGTTTGTTGAATCCCTTGAAACACCTCGTCGTATCCTGTTAATGGTGAAAGCGGGTGCTGGCACTGATGCAGCTATCGACTCCCTGAAACCTTATCTGGATAAAGGTGACATCATCATTGATGGCGGTAATACGTTCTTCCAGGACACTATCCGTCGTAACCGTGAGCTCTCCGCTGAAGGTTTTAACTTTATCGGAACTGGCGTCTCTGGTGGTGAAGAAGGTGCGCTGAAAGGCCCATCAATCATGCCGGGTGGCCAGAAAGAAGCTTATGAACTGGTAGCGCCAATCCTGACCAAGATCGCAGCGGTTGCGGAAGATGGTGAGCCGTGTGTGACGTATATTGGTGCCGACGGTGCAGGCCACTACGTGAAGATGGTGCACAACGGCATTGAATACGGTGACATGCAGCTGATTGCCGAAGCCTATTCATTGTTGAAAGGTGGTCTGAACCTGAGCAACGAAGAACTGGCCAGCACCTTTACCGAGTGGAATAACGGTGAGCTGAGCAGCTATCTGATCGACATCACCAAAGATATCTTCACCAAAAAAGATGAAGATGGTAAATATTTGGTGGATTTCATTCTGGATGAAGCGGCAAACAAAGGTACCGGTAAATGGACCAGCCAAAGCTCTCTGGATCTTGGTGAACCGCTGTCTCTGATCACTGAATCTGTGTTTGCGCGTTACATCTCTTCGCTGAAAGATCAGCGTGTCGCTGCCTCTAAAGTCCTGTCTGGGCCTAAAGCTCAGCTTGCGGGTGATAAGGCAGAATTTATTGAGAAAGTACGTCGTGCACTGTACCTCGGTAAGATCGTTTCTTATGCTCAGGGCTTCTCACAACTGCGTGCCGCGTCCGACGAGCATAACTGGGATCTGAATTACGGCGAGATTGCAAAAATCTTCCGTGCGGGCTGTATTATTCGCGCGCAGTTCCTGCAGAAGATTACCGATGCCTACGCTAAAAATCCTGGTATCGCGAACCTGCTGCTCGACCCGTACTTCAAGAACATTGCCGATGAATACCAACAGGCACTGCGTGATGTCGTAGCGTATGCCGTGCAGAATGGTATCCCGGTTCCGACATTCTCTGCTGCTGTCGCTTATTACGACAGCTATCGTGCAGAGGTACTGCCCGCTAACCTGATTCAGGCACAGCGTGATTACTTCGGTGCGCATACCTACAAACGTACTGACAAAGAAGGTGTTTTCCATACCGAATGGATGGAATAATCTCAATGCTTGAGTTGATCTCAGATATCGACTTAATATTGAACTATTGAGTGAGCTGGCTACTATATAAAATCCGTAATCGGCTAGTGATTACGGATTTTTCAATTCTAAAACTGTTTCTTGGATGGCTATTAGCTGTTTAGATTAAGTCATACATTTTAATTATGCAATTGGAAGCCAAACTTGACTCCATCTTCATATTTTGTAGCATTCGTTTTCTGATCTGTGTAATGTTAACCCTTCGTTATTTTCGCGAGGGCTGCAAATACTTTAATTCCTCATGATTTAGTTCTCTGTTCCATGAAGTTCCTCGCTAACGTTCATTAAACGTTTACCCACCAGTCATTTTAATTCCGCACAATCCATGCCTGCACCATAGCTGTTCCCTCGTCGATTTATCCTCTTACCAAATTTGTTCATCAGATGGTCACCAAACTTAGCTAACACAGTGAGCATAAAATAAAATTTAATTTAAAATTAATCTGTGCAAGTTAACTACCAGTAACTGTTAGTACCATTACCAGCTTGCAGAGGATAAAATGGGCGAGCAGTTATCGAACCCGTATACGGGTAGCCCGTTGGGCCGTAAGTAACGACGTCTGGTGCAAATGTCAGATCGTATGCAGCTGTTAGGGCGTGGCGGGTAACAGAGCCTTACCGGCGCATAAGAAAAACCTCCGGCTATGCCGGAGGATACGTATTCACTTTCCAACCATTTTCATAGGTACTACAAATATCTTTGCGGGAAATTATTTGTCGTGCACCTCATTTTGATAACTCAATCTTTTGAAGACTGATCCCTAGTACTCGGGGATCAGGGCCTGCATTCATCAGTTGTGGCGATGTCGCATTAGGTACAGAGATTGACAGTATCTTAACCCCTTCGTTTTCAGAAATTGGGACTTGAACAGTTTGTTGGCCGCCAGAGGCTATTGCAATAGTATGATTCCAGGGGGCGTCTTTGTTCATGGTATTGAATATAACTTTCACAGGACGTTCCGTGCTGGCACCAAAAACGCTGAAATTGACAACGGCATAGCATGTCTTTATTCCACAATTTTGAGGAATTGGTAGAAGAAGTTTAGCCACCGATTGTGACCAAACATGCTGCGCCTCAAGATCGTACCACCCATTCTGTAGCAAAGCGCCTGAAGCATTGTTTTTTAAATTTGCGCCAAAATAAATCGGGTATTTGATGTTTTCGCTAATGGATCTCAGTAGTGCCATTCTATTGTCTGGTCCTGTAAATTGTTGGCGCAATCGGACACTTGAAAAATATGAGGATTCCGATACCTCTATATATGGCAAATTTTTTAATGCTTCAATAACTGTTTGAAATTCTGCCTTTTGGTCAGGTCGCGGAGATATATTTACAATCTTGTGTGATTTTTCATGTTGCAGAGCTTTTGTCTCATCAACATTGAGCAATGGTGGGGTTCTAATGAGCATATCAAAATATGGGATGACGAGTACATCAGCTGCACCATCTACCAACAGTTTTAACGCGTTTTTAGCCTTAGTTGTATCCAGTGGAGCCCCTGCTTGAAGCATTGCGGAGGGCCAGGCTATTATCGCCGCTTGTACATTCTTATCCCCACCAATATTGTAAGTCCGGAAACCTGCTTTTGGCGCTAAATAGTTTGCAAAAAAATCATTACCCCAGGGAATAAACGAGACTATCTCTCCTGGGTGGATATGCTGCTTGAATGCTGTTACAAGCTGCCGATCAATTTGTTGCAACATATTCCTTTCTGCTACAGATTTCTTCCACTTTATTTGGAAATTAGGCATATTCAGCAGAATAAGAGAAATCAGACCTACCACGGCAAAACGTCTGCTATTATCTTTTCGTGCTTGGCTAATAATAAAGAGTAGCCAAAATGCAAAGATACCCAGTGCAGACCAACGATATGATGCTCGCATTGTATTGAATCCAGGTATGTTTTCTGAAATCCATGCGTTAAATGTTGGAGCGATGGCGAGTTCGGCAGGCATAACCTGTAGATTTAGATACTCTGGCTTGATAGAGTTTATTTTCAAAGAAGGACCAAGCGCCATATAATAACTTAAAAGAGCGATACAAAAGACGCCTGTTGCAATCTTAAAGCGCTGCTTTGATTTCCACCAGGCCCAGGAACCAAGTAGTATTATCGGCAAAGAAAAGGTGGTAACCCAGACCGAAGCATCTCCATAATAAATTTCACCGCTACGAGTTTGGCTTAAGCCTAAAAAGTCCGGAAGCCAAAGTATTCCTGTAGTTGGCGTGGCAATAAATGATAAATCGAGTCCCCAACCTCTGAACATATCAATTGATTCAGCAGTAAAACCTGATTTTCCAATGAAGGCTCTGTAAAGGATATATGCCACAGCAAAACTAGCTGTGTGAACAGGAATCACGACCTTCATAAATATATTTCTAACTTCTGGCCGCGTAATAAATGAATACAGCAATAAGAAACTTGAACCGCATGCAAACATCATGAAAGTATAGCCATCCATAAAAATGGCTATTATTGCTGATGCAAAATATGTTGCAACAATTATAAATGACAAGCGATTGGCTTCTCGCCCAACCATAAATAATCTTAGAGCAGCTAAGAAATAGAATGATAATAGCGCAATACCCAAGGATAACATACTATATCCAGCATGTGCCCAGATTATTGGCATAGTCATCCATGCGACTGCAGCCAGCAATGATACCATCCGCGCTACATTGAAATAGCGAGCAATCTGATATGCAGAATACATCGCTAATCCTAGCCATAGCGCTACCATTCCAGAGTATGCATCGGCAGTGTGCAACCCGAGACGAATGAGTAAACTTGCAGGCCATACGCCTGCCAGACCAAATGCGACCGCTGCTGGATTAGGTATACCAAAGTCATGAACATGGAGGTCGATAAGAGAGCCCGTAGCATAAGATTGAGCAAAGCCCATTGACCAAACTACTTGCCCTAAGGTAGGCAACATTAAAAATGGTATGGCTCCGTTAATAAAAAGAACAAAACAGAATGCCACCAAAACAATAATTATCTCACGAAATGACCAAGGGCGTTTATCAGACATGTTATCTCTCGATTGCATAAATTTTTGATGGAATACACGTTGTTACCAGAAAAAATAAAACATCACCGATTACAGTAATTATGCGTCCAAGAAGCACCACAACTAATAAACTGTCTTCTGCTATGATACCCTTCAATATAATTAGCAAAATCATTTCGCGAACGCCGACTCCTGCTGGAGAGCCCGGTGTCACCAATCCTGCCAACCAGGCAATCGTATAGGTGCCTCCAATAATAACCCAGTAAGATGGGGTGAGTTTATCATAACCTGAGATAAGGCCTATTAGCACAATAAATATGCTTGCTGAAATTAACAAAAAAAACATCTGATACGTAATAGCTACCGCAATATGGTGTCCTAAATATCTATGTAATAAGCACACTGCTAATATAAATGACGTCAGCATTAATATAATGCCGAGTGTTAATGGAAAATGATGCAATAATCGCGGTAGTATCAACCAGAAAAAAAATGAGCCAGTAACTGCAATCAGGATAAGTTCCCAAATCATTGATTGAGCGAGTGATTTTGTCGGTATTCCTGCAGACATACCCAGCGCCTGTCGACCTGCCAGATGGAAAATATTGCCGGGTACGTATTTAGCTAGTTGCGACATACCGTATATTTTCACGGAGTTTGCAATATTGCCATACCTACAAAAATGTTGTAATAGTTGCCACCATGCGTAGGCGAGTAGGAAATTTGCAGCTCCATAAACAATCGCTAAGAAAAAGATCAATCCCCAACCCAATGGAGTGATTTTCGAAAGGTCAAGTTCGAGCCAATAAGAATGCAGGCGATATCCAATAAATAATATGCCTGCGATGGCTAATCCGCTACCTACCCAATTTAATAAATTACGTAGCGATTGTGATATCTTTATTTGCGAGGGCGACATAAAAGCATTGTCCATGGTAGTGGGTTTTTTATTTCCACAATATCGAAATACTCAGAAACCAGTTTAACGAATGCTCGTCTGGACCAATGTTGAATATGACCGGGAGTATTGCCCCATTGAGTTATATATTTACCTCTGGCTAGATTTAGCACATGCCAGAGCGGCTCTCTTGGGACACTTACAATCAGATACTGTTCTGTTATTTTTTGTAAAGCTCGTAAACCGGCTTCTGGATCTTCGAGATGCTCCAGCACTTCACAACAAACCACAAGGTCTGCACTATCATCAATCTCTTTCAGATCATAGATACTACGCGGTTGAAACACCGTAGGTGGCAATCCCCGATCTATCGAGTTTTCCCGCGCTATCTTAATCACTTTCTCAGAAAAATCGCATCCCCGAGCAGGGATACCTAACTCATTCCAGCGTAATACCCAGTACCCCTCACCGCAGCCAACTTCGTGTATCGTTTTAGGTGATGCCTTTGCCACAAAATCAGACAAAGCAGACTCGAAACCATTCATCATCCATCTAACAATGGGGTTTTGTGAACTATATTTATCATAAGCATTTCCCACAACAACGCCGCTTTCTACGGTACCACCGGAAATTTTGATTTTCATGAACGGGCCCTCGAACTATTTTCTGGAGTGTCGTTAGCTGCGCTACCTGGATAATTTGCATGCTCATTTTTTGTTATATTTGCTGTTTTGAGTCGAATATCTTCAAGCAGCTTGCGGTTTGCAGAAAGCAGATCGGCAACAAAGGCGACAAGAATAGTCTGAAAACCGATCCCTAACAAAATACCAGCTAATATTAATGACTGAACATGCCCATTTCCATTTCCATCTATATAGTACCACAAAAATCTTAATCCAATAATAAGACCCAAACTAAATAAACTAAAGCCAATAGTTCCAAAGAAACTAAAAGGTCTATATACGACAAAGATTCGTACAATTGTAAATATACT